>CAZZVG010000085.1:0-5517 GCA_964657295.1 Iningainema sp.
AAAGCACTCTCTAACGTCGTACCAGGCAATTACTCTCAAGTCCAAAAACTTTATGCACAAGTGGAATCACTCAAGCAAGGAATTGAGACGGCAACTGAACGCTGGATGGAGTTAGCTGAGATTGATTCATAATACAGTGCTGAGTTATGAGTGCTGAGTAGAAAGAGTCATACTCCACACCTCATATCTTCTCTTACTTCATTCTCATAACTCATAACTCAGTGCTTTTTTACCAAACAAAACTTGTACTGTGCCTTATTGTCAGATTGACAAACTTTGACTAAAACACCCAACTTATTTGTGTCTTCAGAATCCACTTTGCGATCATGCGAGTCATCAAATTTCACTGTTCCTGTCACACCTTGAATTGAAAATTTTGGATCGTTTAATGCGTTGTACAAACCTTGGCGAGTGGGATTATTTCCTTGCTTCTTCAGCCCTTCCACAATGACTTTAGCTGCATCATAAGTTGTCAGAGTTTGCCAGCCCGTAGATGGAGTTTGCCAAAAGTTCATGGATTCTCTTTGAAACCATTGGGGGCTTGTATCTGCATCTACAGGAACAGCAAGTATCAGGTCTTTAGCTTTATCGCCAAAGGATAGCTTATCGTCACTGTACAAAGCATCTCCACCTAAAAAGGGTATTCTACTACTATTCAGTTCAATAGCCAACAACACCTTTTCTGTTGCTTCCTCAGCGCTTAAAGCTAGCATAACTAACTTTGCGCCTTCTGCCATTGGGACACATTCATCCATCCTATACTTGGATACATCACACGAAACAACGTCTACTGGCGCAAACTTTTTCTCAAATGCTTCTTTAAGAGATGTGCTATACTTCTTTTCAGAGTTGAAAAAAATAGCTGCTTTTCCAGAACCCATATTTCTTTGTACATACTGAAATAAATTCTCAGCAGCAACGGCATCACTGGGAGAGATGCGGAAAACATACTTACTTAAATTAAACTGATAGCCAGAAGGGCTGACGTGCGACTGTCTGACAGCGGTACTTGTAGGAGAAACTGTCACAAGTTGATTGCTTTGGTAAACCTCTCCTGCTATCACAGTAGCATCACTGCTAAAATGACCAACAACCCCTAAAATATCATTGACTCTCCCTCCGGGAATATTGTTCAATGCAAGATCCAAAGCCACTTTTTTCGCTGTATCAGGATTATTCTCATCCTTGACAATTAAAACCTGCAACAATCGCCCTTGGATACCATCGTTTTGATTATTTAAATTATCCTGAACTTGGGCAACCCCACGAAGCATTTGTGCGGCAATCTTACTAAATTCAGGTTTCCCGTTAATGGGAACCACGATGGCAATTGTGAGGGGATTATTACTGATGTTGGCTTTAGCATTATTTAAGAAGACTTGTGCTTCTGAATTAGCAGAGCAATTCCTATCGTGTGAAGCTTTATATAAATCTATGGCTGCTTGGAATTTGTCCTTGGCAACTGGAAAATTATGCTTGGCAAAAGCTTGCATTCCATCTTTCTTTTTCTCATCAGCTTGTTTGCATTTTGGAGATAAATGGCTGATATCGCTTTCATTGAATAAGGATTTTTCTCCTAAGCTAAAGTAATTTGCCGGAAGTAGAGGCTGTTGGTGAGGAGTCCAATTTTTGGAAATCATGGCGACAATTGCGATCGCCGCAACACTTACTGAACCAACCAAACCCACTTTCCACCCCTTCCAACTCTTTGGTTTCAAAGCTTTTAGTATCTGCTCAGCAGACTGAAATCTATCTGGTGGAAAAGGCGATAACATTTTGTCTAATATCGCGGCAAGGCGTTTAGTAACTGTAGTATGCTTTTTCCATTCCTCAAGATCATAAGGAATCCCCATGCTGCCAGGATTTTCACCTGTTAGCAAAAAAATACAGGTAGCAGCTAAAGAGTATAAATCTGATGAAAACTGTACCCTTTTGGCATTCATTTGCTCAGGCGGTGAAAAACCAGGAGTCAGTATCAAAGTTTCATTTTCGGATGCCCCCTCCTCTACGACTTGTATGACTTGTTTGACTGCACCAAAGTCTATTAAGTAGAGCTTCTTATCCTTTTTACGGCAGACAATATTCGAGGGTTTGATATCCCTGTGTATCACCCCTTTTCCTCGCTCATCACTATAGTCATGAGTATATTTTAAGACTCCTAGCATCTGTTTGAGAATTTCTAGAACTTCAGCTTCCGAAAAGTTTTTTCTCTGTCTTTTTCGCTCTTCTAACTCCTTCAATAAATCATCGCCATCAATATATTCCTGCACTAAGTAAAAGAATTTTTGCGGTTCTCCTAATTGGGTAACACCTCGGGAGTCAACAGGTTCTACTAACTCAAAAAATGCATACAATCGAGGGATCTGTGTGTGGTTCAAACCATCCAAAACCTTTGCTTCTCTGCGAAATAACCGTTCTACTGTTTGTAGCTGTGATTGTTGTAGAGGTTTTATTGGATGTAATTGTTTGATGACTCTTACTGCTGGTTCTTCTCCTGCAGTATTCAGATCCAATGCACAAAATGTTCTCCCGAACCCTCCCGAACCTAATTCTTTTCTTGGCAAGTATTGATTCGCCAGAATTAAAGGCATACCACATTGATCACAATATTGCTGTTGTCTAAACGCGGTATTTCTAAAACTTTCAAGGAGTTCATCAGCAATATAATTTTCATTCCTTTGGCAACTAGGGCGTGTGCAGTAAACTTTCATTTAGTTAACCTTATCTTTTAATTTTCCTAAAAATTAGATCATAAATATTTTAGTTATGAAATATCCCTTCATTCATACACCAGAGATACAATAGTTAATTTTTCGATCTACTAAGGGTAAATGTTAGGTATATTTGTTCTTTTCTTAGCTTAACCTACATGAACTTAACTTTTCTACACAATATTTTACAAATTATTATCAAAACGAAAAAATCAGAAATTCTACTGAGATTTCGTTTAATAGTTCTCCTGCGAGGCATTCCTTAAACATCCTGTAACTCTTTTTCTTCATGGATCTACAATATCACCCTCCAGGCTAACGCCCTTCCCTCGACGCGTTGAGGATACTACAGTTCGGTGCGTATTCATATAGAATTAGGGTAAACGGGTTATTCGTAGTTTGGATGAATAAAGTAAACTTCAATTAGAGGAATGCTTTTGACCATTGATGAACCCTCTAGTGACTCAAGCTAATAAAAACAATAAGAAAAATTTCTGTTCTAGAAAATACTTTGTTCACATATTTTACCCACCGATTGCAGCAGATGCTCAATTTTGTCCACAGTTAGGAAAAAAATTGCACTTGAGAACATCGCTATACCTCGCGTCAATGCAGACTCTTACTCATGCAAATCTCAGGAATAGGGATTTGAGTACTGCTACTCTCTTCGGAGACTATATAGTTAAATACTTTAGTAGATGAGTGTCAATTTGGCAAAGGAATTGGGTTGACAGTCAAGATTTACAACTACGTGGTGCTAGGTTTGATTCTTTGCCGGATGATGAGTAGAATAATGAACCAGTTCCCGAATGTCTCCTGTATTCTTGAGGTTTTCAGATGAAGCTACCACAAAAATTAATGCTACTGGGTTCAGGAGAACTCGGTAAAGAATTTGTAATTGCGGCTCAACGTCTTGGTAATTACGTGATTGCTGTTGACCGCTATGCCAATGCTCCGGCTATGCAAGTTGCTAATTGCTTTGAGGTCATTTCCATGCTGAGTGCTGATGATTTGGAGACTATTGTTACTAAGCATCAGCCAGATTTCATTATACCAGAAATAGAAGCAATTAGAACCGAAAAACTTCTGGAATTTGAGCAAAAAGGTTTCACTGTTATCCCAACGGCGGCAGCAACTAACTACACAATGAACCGTGATAGAATTAGGAATCTGGCTCATGACAAGTTAGGCATTCGCACGGCTAAATATGCTTATGCGATCGCCCTAGAAGAGTTGATTGCTGTTTCTGAAGAAATCGGGTTTCCCAATGTTGTCAAACCCGTGATGTCATCTTCAGGCAAAGGGCAATCTGTGGTTAAAGAAAAGCGTGAAGTTGAGAAGGCTTGGCGAGAGGCGATCGCCAATTCCAGAGGTGATAGCCAAAAGGTAATAGTCGAAGAGTTTATTGATTTTGAGATAGAGATTACTTTACTGACAATTAAGCAGTGGAATGCACCAACAATTTTCTGTTCTCCAATTGGTCATCGCCAAGAAAGAGGAGATTATCAAGAATCTTGGCAACCCGCAGAAATTTCCGAAAAAATGATAGTTTCAGCACAAACAATAGCCAAAAAAGTCACAGATGCACTAGGAGGGGCAGGAATTTTTGGGGTTGAGTTTTTTCTCACCAAAGATGAAGTCATTTTCTCCGAAGTTTCCCCTAGACCTCATGACACGGGAATGGTAACATTAATCTCGCAAAATCTCAACGAATTTGAACTACACCTCAGAGCAATTCTCGGATTGCCCATTCCGCATATACAACAGTTAGGTCCTGCCGCCAGTGCTGTCATTTTAGCTAAGGAACATTCAGATACTGTAGCATTCACAGGTGTAGCTGAGGCACTTTCAGAGAAAGATGTAGATATCCGGCTATTCGGGAAACCTAATGCCCATCCTTATCGGCGAATGGGAGTGGCTTTAGCTAAAGGAAATAACATTCAACAAGCTCGAGAAAAGGCAACAAAAGCAGCAAGTCAGATTAAGTTCGTTTCGTAGTTCTGCTGTTATCAAATATAATATGTTGACTGAAGACACAGATCCCCGACTTCTTAAAGAAATCGGGGCTCTTGTTTTTTTTATACGAAATTACTCCCTTCCCGCCAGAAGAATACCGATGAAAAAACCGCCAAGACGCCAAGAGCGCCAAGTTTGAAGATGAAGAAGATAGGTAATCTTACACCGGGAAGGGAGTAGATGCGATTGCCCTGGTATTCCTGCTTCTTTGCTCAAAAGATTAACACCAAAGTTCCTATAACTATAAAGAAAGTTCCTAAAAGAATTTTCCAATTAAACGACTCACGAAGGAAAATTACAGAAAACAGTAAAACCAATACCAAACTAGATTTATCAATCGGTGCAACCTGTGAGGCTTTTCCTTCTTGTAAAGCTTTGAAGTAAAAAATCCAAGATAAGCCAGTAGCTCCCCCAGAAGCTAATATAAAAAACATACTTTTTGGGGGAATCTCTGAAATATGAACCATATTACCTTGGACAAATACAATTCCCCAAGCAACTACTAAAATTACAACAGTTCGGATTGCTGTTGCCAGGTTGGAGTTGACATTTTCTACACCAATTTTGGCAAAAATGGTTGTTAATGCTGCAAAACAAGCTGATAGTAATGCATAGATCCACCATGTTTTTGTGTTGCTCTCCATCAAATCTCCTGTTTTAGCAGTTAGTAGAAAGGTAGAATTAAACCTAACTATATAACGTGCTCCGGATATTTTTGCGCTTTATACCATTTCACGAAACACTTGATACAAATGATGGTTTCTAATTCTTTCCTCCCCTGCTCCCCTGC
>CAZZVG010000085.1:5593-11120 GCA_964657295.1 Iningainema sp.
CTGCTGCCTATTAGCATCAACTTTAAAGTGAAACGGTATTACCTCCGGCTGTTGGCAAAATCGCCACCGACTCCTACACCAGCATTAATAGCGATCGCAAATTAAAAATATCTGTACTTAGGGTTTAAGTACAATTTTGATACAGTTGTCCTGCTTGTTGTTGAAAATTTCGTACCCGTGCGGTGCTTGCTCTAAAGGCAGACGATGGGTAATGATGAACGTTGGATCGATATCGCCATTTTGGACGTGATCGAGTAAAGGGCGTAAATACTTATGAACGTGCGTTTGTCCAGTTTTGACTGTTAAACCTTTGTTCATGAGCGCACCCATTGGCATCTTGTCTACAAAGCCAGTGTACACACCGGGAATTGAAACGTGACCGCCTTTGCGACAGGCAAGAATCACTTGTCTTAGGGCTGTAGGTCTGTCTGTTTCCAGACGTACTGCTTGCTTCACAGTGTCGTATAATGCATCCGGACCCATACCGTGTGCTTCCATTCCTACGGCATCCATGCAAGAATCTGGACCTCGCCCACCAGTCATTTCTTTGAGGGCTTCACCAACATCTACCAACTCATAGTTAAGGACTTCTGCCTTAGCTTGCTCAGACGCCATTTTCAGACGTTCGGGAACTCGATCAATAGCGATGACTCGCTCAGCACCAAGCATGTAGGCGCTTTTAATAGCAAACTGTCCAACAGGACCGCAACCCCAGATGGCGACAGTATCTCCTGGCTCAATATTGCAGTTTTCCGCTGCCATGTATCCCGTAGGGAAGATATCTGTAAGAAATAGGACTTGTTCGTCACTCAATCCATCAGGAATTTTGAACAAACCGACATCGGCAAAGGGAACGCGGGCATATTCAGCTTGACCGCCTGCGTAGCCACCTGTCAGCTGGGAATAGCCGAAAAGTCCAGAGGGGGAATGACCCAAGAGTTTTTCTGCCATCCAAGCGTTGGGGTTGGAGTTATCGCACAGTGACCACAAATCCTTGTTGCAGAAGAAACACGATCCGCAGGAAATTGTGAAGGGGACGACAACGCGATCGCCTATAGAAACATTTTTTACCGCGCTACCTAACTCGACAACCTCCCCCATAAATTCATGACCAAGGATGTCACCCTTTTTCATTGAGGGGTTGTAGCCGTTATAAAGATGTAAGTCAGAACCACAAATTGCCGTTGATGTGATTTTCACAATCGCATCACGCGGATTAATGATTTTGGGATCGGGTACTGTTTCGACCCGTACATCTTTAGCACCGTGCCAGCATACTGCTTTCATACGTTGAGATCTCCTAAAGTTTAGCTGGTTAATTGTTAATGGTTGATTGCAATTAACTATCAACCATTAACCATTAACTCTATTTATGTTGATGTCTCATCCAAGTGCCTATGCGGGCACCATTTCCTTTTGAGATCTCATCCAATGACGATGTTGAGCGATCGCAGTGATAAAATCATCACTGAAGGATTTCAAGTCAGACGCATGCTGACTTGTCACCACACCTACAGAAGAACGCACCCCATCACTAGACAAATTCGCGCCCAGAAGATCGGCTATCGATAGTAGTTCGACGCCTTCGCTTGTAGCGGCGATCGCTTTACAGTGCTTAAATGCCTCGGTAATGAAGTTAACAGCTTCTCCCTGCTGCTTGAGCGTCTTGATACTCTGTGCTCCACCAGGTACATACACTGCATCAAACATCACAGAAGCACTCGTGACAAAGGTCATCTCAATCGGGATTTCCTGACCATCATCGCCTTTGATCTTACCGCCATGAGTCGCAACCACCTTCACGTGAGCGCCGGCGTCTTCCAGTGCTTGCTGGATTGTCTTCATTTCACGAGCATTCACCCCATCTGTGGCGAGAATCGCAATCCGACGACTCTCAATCGTTGTTTTCGGCATCCTCTCCAGCATGGTTTGGATACTCAGCGCCGGAGACTTTTGCCCGTGATTCGGCTTGACTTCTGTCGGAACAGGTAAGCCTAACCCTTTGGCAACGCGGATTGCCAGTTGATGATCGACAGAGTTGAGTAACTCCAGCATCCGCTCTTTGATGCCGAGGTTCATCACTTTGCCCAACTCAAAATGTGCTGCTTTGACTAAGTGTTCTTTCTCGACTTCCGACAGACTGTTCCAAAATAAGGTTGCCTGACTAAAGTGATCACTGAAACTGGGGCTGCGTTCTCTGATTTTATGACCTTCCACTGGCTCCTTATGGCTGACAAAGCCACCAAGATTTTCCGGTGCTGTCATCGGGCAACCATTACCAAGCGAATTTGGGTAGTAGTTCACCTTTGAAGTGGGAATGTTGTACTGCATGACACCATCCCGCTGGTTGTTATCGAACGGACAAACGGGGCGGTTGATTGGTAGATCGGTATAGTTTGCGCTTCCCAAACGATGCACTTGCGTATCACCGTAGGAGAAGATCCGACCTTGCAGCAGTGGGTCATCCGAGAAGTCGATGCCCGGTACAATATTGGAAGGTTGAAAGGCAACTTGTTCTGTTTCGGCAAAGTAGTTGTCTGGGTTGCGGTTGAGTACCATTTTGCCGATTGGCTTCACTGGAACCAGTTCTTCGGGAATGAGCTTGGTAGAATCAAGGATATCGAAATCAAATTTCGATTCGTCCCCTTCCTCGACAATTTGCACACCGAGTTCAAATTCGGGATAATCACCAAGAGCGATCGCGTCCCCTAAATCGCGGCGATGGAAATCTGGATCTTTTCCGCCTGCCTTCTGCGCCTCATCCCACACCATCGAATGCACGCCGAGAATCGGCTTCCAGTGAAATTTCACAAAGCGGGCTTTACCTTGTTCGTTGACAAAGCGGAAAGTGTGAATACCAAACCCTTGCATCATGCGATAGCTTCTAGGAATAGCGCGATCGGACAGCACCCACATAATCATGTGCATTGATTCCGGCATTAGGGAGATGAAGTCCCAGAAGTTATCATGCGCAGCTGCCGCTTGGGGCATTTCATTGTGCGGTTCGGGTTTAATGGCATGAACCAAGTCAGGAAACTTGATGGCGTCTTGGATGAAAAACACCGGAATGTTGTTGCCGACTATATCGTAGTTGCCCTCTTCAGTATAGAATCTAACAGCGAATCCGCGTACATCACGTACAGTATCAGCGGAACCCCGAAACCCGACAACTGTAGAGAATCGCACAAATACCGGAGTTTTCACGGAGGGATCTTGTAAAAACTTTGCCTTAGTATACTCCTTCATGGACTCATAAGGCTGGAAATATCCATGAGCACCAGCTCCACGCGCATGAACAACCCGCTCTGGAATCCGCTCTCGATCAAAGTGTGCCAGCTTCTCGCGGAAGTGAAAGTCTTCGATCAATGTGGGCCCACGCTCACCTGCTTTGAGCGAATCATTTGTGCTGTTAACCCGGAGTCCCTGATTTGTGGTCAGATATTCCCCAGCTTCTTGACGAAACGCGTCTAGATCCTTCTGTTTGCTTTCGTCGTTGATCGGATTTTGTTCAGTCATGTTAAATTGTGTGAGGTGCTATTTAATAGTTGAATTAATCTGCCTGAGGTATGAATTTTGTTTAGCAGGTAAATAATTCTGCGGTGGATCGGTCGTTGCCTCTCCTCATCCCTTTTCAGGCGAGTTACTTAAAGCAACGCTACTATCCTATAGAAGACGGTCTGAAGCTTCCTCCTACTCAAGACGGAGAGACGCTGCGTGTAGGCTTGTTAAGCTGAGAACATTGAAAAGTATTAGTTGTCCACGCAAGGTACAGTTTTTTGACCCGGTTGATACTGCTAGTAAAGTATTATACTCTATTTATCTTTTCTTTTTTGTTTAAGTCTCGATAGTTACTGGTAAGTGGTTGTAAGTCAATACTGAAAGATAGTAAATTATGCAAATTTGTCTAGTTACAGGTGGTAACTCCGGTGTAGGTTTAATGACTGCTGTAGGTTTAGCCAAATTAGGTAATCATGTATTTATTGCTTGTCGCTCGGCAAATAAAGCAGCAAAAGCTATAGAATACATCCGCCAAACTACCGGAAATCAAAATGTTGAATTTTTACCCTTAGACCTAGCTTGTTTAGATTCAGTTCGTAGCTGCGTCCGTCTATTTAATGATAAGAATTTCCCATTGCACGTCTTAGTCAATAATGCTGGGATCTTTAACAAAAGAGGCACAACACAAGAAGGGTTTGAACTCATTTGGGGAACTAACTATTTAGGTCATTTCTTGCTCACTTATTTATTACTAGAAAAATTGCAAAAATCAGCGCCTAGTCGTATTGTTATGGTAGCGTCAGATTTAGCATTACATCCAAGTGCTATTAACTGGAATTTATTAGTTAAAAAAACACCATTATTTTTTTTAAGTTTATATGCTGTTTCTAAATTATGTTTATTGTTATTAACAAAATATCTTGCTCAAGAATTCAATAATTCTCAAGTAACTATTAACGCAGTACATCCGGGTTTTGTACAATCAAATATTACTATATGGCATCAAATGAGCAAATATTTAGGTTTAGGTATTTCCCCAGAACTTGGTGCATATAACACCCTTGTTTGTGCTACTTACCCAGATTTTCAAAATATTAGTGGAAAATTTTTAGATAATCATGCCCAAGAAATTCCTTTACCTGAAATAGCAAAAAATCAAGAATTATTACAGCAATTATGGGAACGTAGTTTACTATGGACTGGCTGTAGCAAACAGCAGAATACACATAGACCTAATTATGACGGGACTGATAGCATCTGGGGACCAAGCTCTCTGATGTTAGATAGTGATGAACTGGCTGATATTACAAAATATATTTTAAATGAAGTCTTAACCAAGCTGCCAATCAAAATAGTATTAAATCATTTATTTAAATCACTTCTTAGATTAGATTTTGGGTCATTACTTGTCATCTTAATTCAAGTTATTAAAAAATCTTTTTATATGGAGAGACATTTAGATTCACCAGTAATTTTTAACCTATGTCAGGATAAAGTTTTATTAGAAAAGCTAACTGAACATTTAGGTGAAGATTTAGTATTATGGCGATCTGAACTATGGGTAAATTATCCAGCACATCAATTAATTCCTTTTTGGCATCAAGATTCTTATCCTAAATTGCTTAAAGGCAATGGTAAAACGCTCCATGCTTATATAGCTTTAACAGAAGTTAATGAGCATAATGGGTTTGAGTATATACCTAATCTTTACTTAAAAAATTATCAGATCAAGGGAATCGATCCTTTCAGTGGAAATCAATTTCTTGATCTACCAGATGAAGTCACAAAAAAAGCAGTTCCTGTAGTGTTATGTCCAGGGGAATTTGTGTTATTTACTGATAATCTTGTACATCGTTCAATGCGTAATAATAGTGGTAAAATCAGACTTTCTTTAACGCTGCGATTGACTCAACCAGGGGTAGAAGTTTTACCTGGTTATACTTCTAATTCTCAGAAACCTGTGATTTTAAGTAGTTCGACACAGAAAAACAAAACTATATAAATTTATGTAAAGGTTTGTAGTTGCGCT
>CAZZVG010000086.1:0-11113 GCA_964657295.1 Iningainema sp.
CTCGAATCCTAACCAACGGGCGATCGCTTTCAGGGCATAGCTTTCTACAGGCAAAGCGACGTTTTGAGTTAATTGTTCGTACACATCAACAAATCGATTTAATACAGGTATGACACAACTATGCGGAGTGCGATAAAGCCTTGCCAGTCTTTTGACTGTATCTAATTCGTAAACACAAAAATGATAAATCGGCGCTTCCGGATATTGGCAAACGATGTCCAAAAATTGCTGCCAAATTATTTTTTCGTCTTCTTGTTTTTCTGCCAGTAAAGAATAAAATTTCTCAGTGTTTGCCTGCCTGTCAACAACTAAAACTCCTAACAAATAATCTAAATGTAAATCTGGTTGTGCTTCGATGTCAAAGTAAATTTCTATAGGAGCTGTGAATGTGAGATTGGCGAAGGACTCTTGGTAAAATTTATAAGTGTTTGGCAGGGGATGACTTTGTACACTTGCCCGATTGGTTTCCGGCACAATCAGATGAGAGTCTTCCAGATGAACGCTGACAAGGGATTCCAACATCTGTCGCTGATGGCGATCGCTATTTGTCGTCTCTGCACCAACGTTCAACAGAAGTGGAGGGCAAAGTAAACTCACAGGACGATTGTTCACGACAGATTGAGCTTGTAATACCACATGTTGGGCATTTTCGCTATTGAACCCCGGTAGGTTCTCTAGCTGGGTAGGGCTGGTTGTCGCCAAAGACTCTACTGTTGTGATATTCAGTATTTGTAATTGAGTATAGCGAACTGGCGTGATTCCAGGCAACAGTGAAAGGTGTTTCTGAGATTGAGCAAGCGCATAACAATGACTATACCAAGGGCAAAGACTACAACGCTGACGGGCAATAAAAATCTCTGGCGCTTCTTCTGCTTCCAGAGTTTTGATACAATTGTGCAGAATAGTCAACATCTGTGGCGTCCATTTGAGCAAATCTACAGGATAACTTGCCTCTTTGCCACGCAATATCAGCCAAGCGGTTTCTAACTCAACTTGCTGCACCATCCCCACGACATAAGCATGAAATGCCGCTAAAACTTGGTACTCTTGTTTGGGACGCTTACCCAATTCAATGCTAGCCGGAACGTACATCCAATCGCCAAAGCCGGAATTTCCTGGCTGTTTCAGGAGTAAACTAGGACGACTGAGTAATGTATATTCTTCAGAATAATTTATGAGTTGTACTCCACGGTAAATGCAGTCTACTCCCTGCCGCATCAACTCTAAAGTCGCCGCCTCGCCTGTTAGCCAGTCTCCGTGTGGAAAAACTGGTTGCTGATAGGTTAGCTGTGCCAAAACATTACCTTGATGGGTAGCTTTATCCTGTTGGAGTTTGAGAAGCAAGTCATTAGCAGCATCTCGCTGCCTTTTGTCACTGTAAGTATCTAAAAAAGGCCGGCGCTTACAGCGTTGGTATTGCAGCAGTAGTTCAGCATTAATTAACATTCTTTTAAGTTAACAAGAATTATTGCTTTCTGGCAGGAATCCAATTAACTGAAATTTATGTTAATAAAAGCACAGGGAATCATGGGTAGTGAAGGATTGACGGAGTTGCATCGCTTTCGAGAGCAGTTTCCTGCCTTGGTAAATAAAATTTACTTCAATTATGGGGGACAAGGGCCAATGCCCCAAATTGCAATGGATGCTATTACTCAAGCACAAAGTTACATGCAGCAGATAGGGCCTTTTGGGAATGAGGTGAATTGCTGGATCGAACAGGAGTCGAAAGCCACAAGAGCCGCGATCGCATCGACAATGAATGTCCCACCGCAAACAATCACTATAACAGAAGATGTTACCGTTGGATGCAATATTGCTATGTGGGGGATAGAGTGGCACTCCGGGGATCACTTACTACTGTCGGACTGTGAACATCCAGGTATTATAGCGATCGCATCCGAAATCCAGCGCCGATTCGCTGTGGAAATTACCACCTTTGGGCTGATGGCGACTCTCAACGAAGGCGATCCGACCGAAATCATTGCCCAACACTTAAAGTCTAATACCCGCCTTGTCGTATTAAGTCATGTCCTCTGGAATACAGGTCAAGTTTTACCTCTTGAGAAAATATCAGCATTATGCAGGAGTTATGATGTTAGAGTGTTGGTAGATGCTGCCCAGTCTGTGGGCGTATTACCTTTGAACTTAACGGAACTAGGTGCTGATTTCTATGCCTTTACAGGTCACAAGTGGTTGTGTGGTCCTGGAGGTGTGGGAGGATTGTATGTGCGACCAGAAGTTCGAGAAAGCCTGAAACCTACGTTTATTGGTTGGCGGAGCGGCAAACCTGGCGCTTGGCATCCAGATGGGAGACGCTATGAAGTGGCAACATCAAATTTTCCACTTCTTTCTGGATTAAGAAATGCGATCGCGGTTCATCAGCAATGGGCAACACCACAAGAAAATTATCAGCACATTTGTACCAGTAGCGCCTACCTCTGGCAACAATTGATGGAGCTACCCGAAGTCAGGTGTTTGCGAACTTCCCCGCCAGAAAGCGGTTTAGTCTCATTTCAACTCACAAACAACAAGCCCCAATCCAGCCGCCTACTGGTAGACTTTTTAGAGTCACAAAGCATATTGACTCGAACAATTGCTGATCCCGATTGTGTACGCGCCTGTATCCACTACTTCACTCTCAAGTCGGAAATGGATCAACTCATTGAAGCAATTCAACGATTTTGCAAAATGTAGTTAGTTAATTGTTAATTGTTGATTGCTCTATTAACAATTAACAATTCCCCAATCAACAACCAACAACTATCCACAATGGAAAGACCAATTTTATACATAGCAATCACCAACCACGGATTTGGTCATGCGACTCGCACTGCCTCTGTGGCGGCAACAATTCAAAAGTTATGTCCGGAAGTTCTGCTAATTATGGTGACTACGGCACCAAGATGGTTGCTAGAGTGTTATATAGAAGGTGATTTTATCCATCGTCCCCGCGCCTTTGATTTGGGTGTGGTACAAGCAGATAGCTTGATGATGGACAAAGCAGCGACTTTAGAAAAATTGCTTGAGATTAAGAAACATCAAAATTCTATTATTGCTTCTGAAGTCAATTTTATCCGCCAAAATCGTGTTAATCTTATATTGGCAGATATTCCCTTCCTTGCTAGCAAAATTGCTGTAGCAGCTAACGTTCCCTGCTGGATGGTTAGTAACTTTGGCTGGGACTTGATCTACCAAGATTGGGTTAGAGATGAAAAATACAAAGTCGCTATCACGGAGATAGTCGATTGGATTCGTGATTGTTACTCATCTTGCGATCGCCTGTTTCGTCTACCCTTTCACGAACCGATGCAGGCTTTTAAAAATATTACAGATGTCGGCTTAATTGGCGGTTCTCCCAATTATACTCCTGAAGAATTACGCTCTACTTGGGGGATCAGGACTCCGAAAGAAAGGACTATCTTACTTTCTTTTGGCGGGTTGGGTTTACAAAAAATTCCCTACGACAATCTACGCCAATTTCCAGATTGGCAATTTATCGCCTTTGATCAATCTGCTCCCGATTTACCTAATTTACTCAAAGTAAGCAATCGTAAATACCGTCCTGTCGATTTTATGCCTATTTGCGGGCGAGTCGTTTCTAAACCTGGTTTCGGTACTTTTGCTGAAGCTACACGACAGTCTGTACCTATTGTTTCCATCACCCGTGATGATTTTGCGGAAGCCGCTTTTCTGTTAGACGGCATTGTGAATTACAACCAACATCAAATTCTCACCCCATCTGAGTTTTTCCAAGGCACATGGGATTTTCTCAGGCAACCAACCCAGCAACCCAAGCAATCTCAAACTATCGCTTTGGATGGGAATGAAGCGATAGCCCACGCTGTGATCAACTATATAAATGCCTTGCCTTAAAATCCTAAACACCACCTTCTAGATCCTTTATATCGTTTTGCGTCATCGGTGCTTGGCTACTATGGCGAACAAACAATACATAAACTGTCGTATCTCGAATCGTAAAAAGCACTCGGTATACATTTTTGGCTTTACCATACAGGAGTTGTCGTACTTGTTCTGGAAAAATTTCATGTTCGACTGCTAGAGAACATCGCTGTGGCTTCTGTTGTAAAGTAGCAATAGCATTCATTAATTCTCGAAACCAACCATCAGCAAAATCAGGATTACGCTCTCGATACCAGCGATAGGCTTGTTCAATCCGAGCTTCTGCAATTGGGGTAATCTCAACCTGAAATGCCATACTTTTGCTGCATTTCTTGGACGAAATCTCTGACGGGGCGCGTTTGACCAGAATTGAGTTCCTCAAAGCCTTGCTCAATCCCCTCAATAGTCTCCAACTGATCTATCAGTTGGCGTAATTTAGCAGAATCGATTTTTCCAGGATCGAGAAAGGTGACGAGAACTTGGGCGCGGCTAACATCTTGCGGTAGCTCGGTGAGATGAATTTGCCCATCCTGATAAGTGCCTTCGATAGTTTTTATCATAAATCGCCGTGATCGTTGGACTCCTTAAATTCTACCAATAGCTGAAATAAAAGCTTATGACTCATCCTGATTTAACTTAGATTTAAAAATGGCTTCGACTTCCTCATAGGACATATCGTAGGGATAAGGATAAACTTTAACATTAGGGTTGCGGCGGTTAATGAATAATTCTCTGATGGCTTCATCATCAGTTGGATGAGTCAAGATATATTTTTTCAATTCCTTACGGGTCATTTGTTGAAAATCAGGTTTCGTCATCAGCATTAAACTCCCAGTTTCCGTTTTCATAAATAGTGATTTCTAAGCTTTCCTCTCTCCCAGCAATTAAGAAGATATATTTTTGCAAAGGATCGTATCTAAACCTCCGAACAATTAGATACTGAACAAAAACATCACTGGTAACTGTAAATGGCTCACTATCAAAGACTACTCAGAATTTCTACCACTGGTAAATCTTTGCAAAATATCACCCCAAAGATAGAAGCTTTAATCGCAGAATCAGGCATTGAAACTGGACTATGTACAATATTTTTACGCCACACTTCAGCCAGTTTATTGATTCAAGAAAATGCCGATCCAGATGTCCTGAGAGATTTGGCAAACTTTATGGCAAAACTTGTGCCAGAATCAGCCCAGTATATTCATGATACTGAAGGGCCTGATGATATGCCAGCCCATATCCGCACAGCCCTTACCCATACCTCAGAAAATATTCCCATCAATCAAGGGCAGTTGGTATTGGGAACTTGGCAAGGAATTTACATTTGGGAACACAGGCAACGAAATCAGAGTCGAGAATTAGTTGTTCACATATCAGGAAGTTAAAAAAATAGTTAATAATGAAAATTGCTGATTTAATTGCCTGGGTTGAAGAATGGGCAAATCCCCCATGGTCAGAAATCTGGGATCATTGTGGCTGGCAGATGGAGCTAGGAGTTTTACAGGAAACAGCGCGGGTGTTGGTTTGTCTAATACCAATTTTGGCAGTTGTGCATGAAGCGATCGCCCTTCTGAGTTTCAGTATAGCATTTAACTTGATTTTTAGCATATATTATGCTGTTGATAACCTTACTTAAAGGTTTAAGTCGTTAAATATAGACTGGGTAGACTTGAGTCAAAAGGATGAGGATTTCCGCACCTTTTTCACATAGCTAGATATAATTGTTATTCAGGTTGCCGTTTACCAAGTATTATTATGGGTAGAAGAGTAATATATAATGTACGTATTTTAGAAATTTCTTAGTAATATGAGGAGAAATTTTGGAGATGACGGTTTAAGGACAAGCTTTTCAGAGAAGGAGTTGCTGAGAGAGGTTTCTAAATTAAGCGTGATTTTAGTCACGTTATAATTCAGTGAGAATCACTGTGAGAGGTTGATCTATATCAATAGAAAAAAGATGGGAATCTCTAAAGATAGAGGGATGAAATCGCCAACTATGCTGTAATCAAAATGATTCGCGCGCTTATTGAATCTGCTTTCCAAACTGGATGTCTTAGTGTTGAATCTGAAGGTCTTATTCATCAAATGCTGGCGACGAAAAGTTATCAGTCAAAGGATTTGGCAGCGCTAACAGACCTGTATAATGCAGTGCAGGCGGGTCACATTCAACGAGAAGCCTCCTCTAATCTGGTCATGGAGCGGATTATACATGACACCCACAGAAGCTAAAATCTATAGTTTTAAGCTAGTCGTGTGTTGTGGATTGGCAATGGAAGTGACAGAGTCAGTAGAAAATCAAAGCTAAGAACTCACTGAAATTGAGATATTGTTGTCGAAAACCGTGAAGGTCAGCCAGAGAATGAGCTAAGATCAGGTACATGGGGGTAAATGTAAAGCAGAGTCCTCAGACTTCCTGGTAATGCAAATGACTACAAAAAGGCAACTAAAACAACCGCAAACTCAGATGGCTTTGGAGTATCATTTATTACATAGTGGGTGGAAAGACTCACCAACAGCTATTAACCTCATCAGGAAAACACCCGAATTATGTGACTTCTCGTGAAGTAAACATTTTCTGAACAGCCTGATGAAGACCGAGTATACCTAATGCACTAACACAAAACTTTGAAACCCAAGATTTTTACAAAACAGATGACTACAACCGAGTCTTGGGCTTGGGTAAACAATGGTGCTTCCCAAGGTTCTTTTCCGGAACCTCAAAAAAGTGCCTTCTGCTGGGAGACAACCCAGATGTTGACAAATTTAACTACGTTTAAAAAGGCAGAAGCAGTAGATGCTACACCGCAAGATTTATCAATTGTGTTGCGATGGGCGGGAAGTATGCGTTTTCTTGCGGGACCAGCAACGCTGGATTGAGCGAGCTCGCATCATCGACATAGAGGGTGACTTAGTCACCCTGCGTTATGAAACAGATGAAGAAGACGAAATATGTTCCTGGGAGGAAATGGTTCGCCTTGAAAGTATTGGTGCTGTAACGCAAAAACTAGCTTCAGTGCCACGCGGTAACGTAGAACCTCTGATGACCGAAGATTGTCCAGAGGCTGAGCGCATTCGTGATCATCACTCTACTGACTCGAATTCAGACTAGTCAATGGTTGATGGTTAATTGTTAGTTGTTCATCAAACAATTATCTAGTTAACCATCAACTATCATTAATGCGTTCAAATGCTGGACAATAACCTTCAAGAGTGACTTTAAAGTTATACAAAGGGGACATGGGGTTCCAACACCTCTGTCCCCTTTGATGTCGGCAAGTACCGCAGCAACTTAAATCAGAAAATGTATAGCGATCGCTATTTTGGTTAAGTAATTCACGTTGCGACAACCCCCGCAAGACAATTTCTTCTCCTTGCCAACGGGCTTCGATTAAGCCTGTATCGGCAAATTGCCGCCAGCGAGGATCGGCAGCAATGACATCAGGGAGTGAAATTGTGACGACTGTTCCTAGCTCTGTTAACTCACCTTCATAATTAGTTTCTGGCGCTACAGGTTGTAAAAAGATGTCTCCGATAGGTAGTTCCACCAACGTACCTGCCTCTGGGCAATGTACGTGGTAGCGATTTTGCAACTCCTCTAAGCTTGTGAGATCTGCTAAGTAGGTAGGGGAACCGTGGACGAAGACAACATGTTGGGGTCGCAAATTGTGAATGAGTTGGGTAGTCCCCGGACAATCGCTGTGCTGGGCTAGAAGATAAGTTTCAATCGTCGTCAGTTTTGAGGATTGATTGTTAATTTTTATACTGGTTTTTTCTGGAAGCAGAATCAGCCAAGGGTTTTTTGCTTGTTGACAGTATTCGCTCAGATCGACGATAGAGTCTGTTAGGACAATACAGGGCGAGTTGCCAACAGTTGCACGCTGTTCAGGTTGTAGGCGACGGACTCGAGGACGTATTCGTTCATCCCAAAAAAGTGCCTGATGACGGGCAAAGTTTTGTACGGATGGGGGAAAGTGCGGAAGCAGTTCTAAATAAGCATCGCATCCAGTTGCCACTTCCCCATCAACCCAAATATCTAAATCCCGCCCTGTGAAGTGATGATGACTGCGTAAGAGCATGAGCAATTCTTGACCTAAGCCCAAAGCCGGAGTCGGCATAAGCACTGAGAAACGGTCAGAGATTGCTTGATTAATTCTCTCAGCTAGTTGATTTTCTTGATTGCGGCGGTGCGGATGACGGGAGGTGCCATAGGTACCTTCAATAATTAAAACATCTAGCTCGATAGAACGCAATTCATCCATTCGCAAACCTTCTACTAGCCGCGAATTTGACAAAAAAAAGTCTCCCGTATAAAGGAGTTTGTAAGAACGTTGTTGGTTTGTATAAGTCAGGAGGATGGCTGTAGCTCCAGGTAAGTGCCCGGAAGGGATTAATTCTGCTACCAAACCATCTTTAAATTCTATTGGCGATCGCAATGGTAAAGCCTGACAAAATTGCGAGATTTCCTGAGTGTCTTGGTTCAACCAATTGAGGGGCAGTAATTTACTAGTGACCTCGCTGGCGTAGATGGGTAATAGGGGAAAAGCTTTGTGTAGTGCTAGTAACCCTTGAGCGTGATCGGGATGAGCGTGACTAACTAGTACTAAGTCGAATGGTAGAGACGTACCTCGACGTGCTGGCTTTTGCAGATCTTTAATTAATGGCGAAATATCTGTCAAGCCGCAGTCAAATAAAATGCGGTGTGGTCCCATTGTCACTAATAAACACACGCCCTCTTCGTTGTGATGAACGCCATAGGGCAAACATTCTAATTCATTAGCCGCCTCTTCTACGTCAACACTTTCTTGAGCCGATAGGCGATCGCTCATGCTCTGCTCCCCTCAAAACTCATTGTTGTGGAAATGTCCTAAAAAAGAAAGGGTGTAAGGGTAGAGAAAAAGGTGTATGACCCTACTTGCCCTTGGTCGCATTCAATAGACCCCTACACCCGAAACTTTTATATTCCTACATCCTGAGTGAACTGATTTGAGAAAGGACAATAGTCTACTCTAAAAGAGTTGAGCAAAGTCAATCAAGATCGTCTCAACTGCTTGGCCCTCCTAATGGTGAATCGATCAACATAATCTCTCCACATCGACCTTGGGGCTTTGTACTAGTACTTGTTCTACATCAATGGGCAGAGCCGTTGCCATGATAATTATCTGAATCATAAAATCCATTTTTCGTCCCAAAGAACAAGCTTGAAACAGTAAATATGACTGTTAATACAACTAAAACCAGCTTTATGTCCATTTGTGTGTTGCCCTCTAATAAAGACGTTCCAATCCTAATAGGGTAATTTTGCCCGACCGTAAAATCAGCAGAAAATCTTTACTATGATTAATTTTCTTTTACAATGAGTACATATACTGTCATCTATAAAGATTGTAAAACTTTTCTGCTAAAGTGTCTATATACCTTTGAAGTATTTAAGTAGAAACAAGGAATGAATTACCTCCCACGGAACGACCTTCATCCCTAAATTTTTCATCACAACTTGTTAATATTTATAACTGAACAGTTGAATTTCACCCAATTCATGCAAACTACTAGGGCTAACAGTGATCGTGTCACTGTTACTACGACGGACATTAACTCCCTGCATTAATGAGAGAAATCCATCCAATGGGGAAATATCACAGGTAGCATTATCGGCAGCTTGTGTACGGTATTGAGTGGGAATTATGAGCTTGGGATTGATAACTTGAATTGCCTGCTTGGCTTCTTGAGCATTGTAGGCTTTAGCTCCCCCACCTATAGGAACTAAAGCCACATCCGGACGTCCGATCAGGATTTTTTGCTCAATTGAAATGGGTGCCGCAGCTCCCCCAAGATGGAGGATGCTAGTTTTCGCTTGCGTCCACAGCCAAGCCGTATTTGTGCCAAACTGCTTACCACCTTTGCGATCATGATCTATGGCAATTCCTTGGAACTTGATCCCCTTAAACTCATAAGCTCCTGGTTCGTAAATTAACTTAGGATTTCCAGGGAGGTTTTCCACAACACCTTCATCCAGCAGTTGACTGCTAATAAGCACCAAATCTGCTGAAACTTTTGGTGGGCGATAACGAGCAGTACAACCGACTGGTCGAAAAGGATTGACAAGGATTTTTGTTGCGCCACCAGTAAATAGAAAGCAACTATGACCCAACCACTGAATTAACAGTGAACCACTAGATTGAGCTGTAGCCTGAAATTCAGATCCTAAGCCTGTTACCAATGCTGTTACCAAACCTGCCCCAGCATAGCCAATCAACTGTCGTCGTTTCATTAATCACTCTCTCGACTGTATTTGTTCCAGAAAGTTTCGTAGCAACTTTTTTCCTGAAGATGTCAGGATACTCTCTGGATGAAACTGGACGCCCTCAATATGAGGAAAGTTCCGGTGTCGCACTCCCATAATTGTGCCATCTTCAACCCAAGCCGTAATTTCCAACACATCTGGGCAAGTTTGAGTGTCAATAACTAAACTATGATACCGAGTTGCAGTTAAAGGATTCTCTAGTCCTCGGAACACCCCTACTCCGGTGTGAGAGACTTGGGAAGTTTTGCCATGCATCAACTCAGGTGCAGAAACAATTTTACCGCCGAACACTTGACCAATACTTTGATGCCCTAAGCAAACCCCTAAAATTGGTAAGTTTGGTCCAATTTGTTGAATCAAATCGAGAGATATTCCCGCATCTTCCGGACGACCTGGACCTGGGGAAATCAATAGCCCATCTGGATTCAAAGCAAGGATCTCGTCTAAAGATATTTTGTCATTCCGAAAAACTCTAATATCATTGGCAACTGGTTCGTCTACCGCTAGTTCGCCCAAATACTGAACCAAGTTATAGGTAAAGCTGTCGTAATTATCAATAACTATAATCAAATTCTATCACTCCTGCTTCATAGCACTTAGTCTTTGATTCTTCCCAAACTGTAATATTAAGTAACACTTAACACTTAACGATAAACATGAGGATACACCCATACTCGTGGATATCTTAGCTCAATTTCATGCGATCGGGTTTCTCCTTGCATTGTGGAAATATTCGGGAGAGGGACCGTTGGAAAGCCCGGCCGCTTATGATGCGGCAAAGTGACTCATAATTAAAGCGTGGAGAGGAGGTAACAAGAGTATAGCTGCTACCAATACTGCTACCAAAGCAGCAACAAGCACAGCCCCAGCGGCACAGTCTTTAGCGATTTTGGCTAGCTCATGGTATGTTTG
>CAZZVG010000087.1:0-2028 GCA_964657295.1 Iningainema sp.
CGCCTGTACCCTCAAAGGCTTTGAAATGGGTTTCCAGAGGCACGAGAACATGATTAGCGGCTACAAGCGAGAGGTAACTTAACAAGCCTAAGCTGGGAGGGCAATCTATCAAGATAAAATCGTAATTGTCTTCAATTGGTTCAATAGCTTCTTTTAGCCGGAAATCCCGTAGGGAAGCACTAACCAATTGCATTTCTGCCGTACTTAGAGAGATATTGGCAGGAGCTAAATCCATGCCATGAATTCCCGATATGATCGGTAAGAGTTGTTCCTCTACTATGGCATTGTAGACAGTTTGTTTTAAATCTCTTGGAACCAAGCCCATAAAAATAGTTAAACTGGCTTGGGAGTCTAGATCGATGAGCAGGACGCGATGACCCAGTTGCGCTAAGTGATAGCCCAGATTCTGGGTTAAGGTGGTTTTGGCAACACCTCCCGCCTGGTTAAAGACTGTGATGATTCGGCTCATAAGCGAGTTAATTTACCTGCCCCATTACAATCTAAGATAACTGTTGATGGGGCAATTGGTACTGTTTATTTTGGATCGAGGCTGCTAGGTTCAACTGAAACTAAGATAAAGTTAGCTGTAGTTTCTTGCTGGAACATATGATGTATGTTTGTAAATTTGCTGAAGATTTAGATTTGGAAATGTTAGCAGATATTGTATTATTGGACTAATTTTTGGACAAAAGTCAAATTATTTTATTATGAAGAGATTTACTGATAAAGTGGCTCTAATTACAGGAGGTAACTCTGGTATTGGCAAAGCTACAGCATTAGCTTTTGCTGAGGAAGGAGCAAAAGTAGTGATCGCCGGTAGGAGAATTACTGAAGGTGAGCAAACAGTTAATTTAATTGAAAAAGCAGGTAGTCCAAGTATTTTTATACCTACAGATATTACCCAAGAAATAGAAGTTCAAAATTTAATTAGCCAAACAGTTAAAAATTTTGGTCGTTTAGATTATGCATTTAATAATGCTGGAACTCCTGGGATTCTAAAAGTAGAGATGGATGATTCTGAAGAAAATTGGAATAAAATTATTAATACGAATTTAAAAGGAGTTTGGCTATGTATGAAATATCAAATTCCGGAAATGCTTAAAAATGGTGGTGGTGCCATTGTGAATAATGCTTCTATTAGAGGATTAATTGCTGCGAATTTAACTAAGAGTGAAGAAAATCAACTACAACATAATAGTCATTTTTATTGTACTAGCAAACACGCAGTTTTAGGACTTACTAAATCTTTAGCTGTACAATATGCTAAAGATAGTATTAGAATTAATGCTGTTTGCCCAGGAACTATTATAACTCCTATGGTAATGGAAGCGTTAAGTGAGGAAACGATCAAAAATTATGGCAATCAATACCCTATAAAACGATTAGGTACACCAGAAGAAATTGCCCAAGCAGTTTTATGGTTATGTTCCGATTCAGCAAATTTTGTGATTGGACATTCATTAGTTTTAGATGGTGGTTTAACTATTCAACATTAATTTAAAACGGTGCTCCAGACAGTTGTGGATGCGCGTGGTGAGTGAGCCACAACTGTTTGGGGCAACGAAGTTTCAATACTTTTCGCCGCCTATTCCACGTAATGGCTCATGTGTTTCATAGGAGTTAACCGCAGCCAGTGCCTCTGTTGTCCCAATTTGCTTAAGAATTTTCACTACCTCATAACTTGTGTAATCATCATAGTATTTCAATCCGTATGATTTGGATTTTAAGTCCTGAAGCAGATTAGCTAGGTGAGGTACAACCAATTCATCCCTCCTAATCTGCTTCAATGCTATCAATGCATTATGGCGCACGCGATGGGATCTATCTCGCAATGCTCTGGTTAGTGGAGAAATCACCGATACATCTGCAATTTCACCTAGAGCAGTTGCAGATGCTGCACGAACAGATTCATGCTTGTCTCGCAATGCTCTGGTTAGTGGAGAAATCACCGATACATCTGCAATTTTACCTAAAGCAGTTGCAGATGCTGCACGAACAGATTCATGCTTGTCTCGCAATGCTCTGGTT
>CAZZVG010000087.1:2128-11021 GCA_964657295.1 Iningainema sp.
TGCAATTTTACCTAAAGCAGTTGCAGATGCTGCACGAACAGATTCATGCTTGTCTTGCAATACATCCAGTAGCGGTGGAATAGCTATTGGATCATTTAATGTTGCCAGTGTGTGCATTACAGAAATTTTTACTTTTATTTCTGGATCCTTTAAACAAGCTATTAATGGATGCACTGTACTGGAATCACCAAGTGTTGCTAAAAACGTTGCAGTATTGCTTCTTATCTCCGGTTGACTGTATGTCAACAACTTGTTTAATAGCTTCTCCATGATCTGTGGAGTCATCTGTTCTCTCAAAAAATTGGCAAATTTAGTTCTAAATATAGATTCTTTCTGGCAGATTTGGATTATCCGTCCGAGGATCTCAATGTCTTCCTCCCTAATAAAAAAAGTTACTAATAACCTTACTCCTTCCTCTTCGACTTTATTATTATTATATATATAACTATATTCCTTGGAAATCTTATTTACCGCTGCCAATCTTACTTCTGAAGATCGATCCTCTAATGCATATTCTAGAAGAGTTTTTGCATCAGATTTTAGCAATTTGCTGATACTATTTACTACTGCTTGTCTAACTGTAATATCTGGATCTTCTTTTAAAGCAGCCTGAAAGATAGGAATAACCCCAGAAATGGCAATTCTTCCTAGTCCGTTAATTGCTGCTTGTCGAATATTTGGATCGGGATTTTCCTTAGCAAGTTCTGCTAGAGTCTCAAAGGCAGAGTCTCCCTGAAAAGACATTTGCTGAATCGTTTGAATTTGTGTTTCTAGGTCTACATTATTTCTCAGTTTGGGAGTGAGTTCCCGAATTGCAAAATGATCTCGAAGTGAGCGGTGAATAAACTCGTAATCTGTACTAACTTGCTTTAAAAGAAGTGTATCAATTGTATATGCGAGAAATTTTTTGCAATCGAAAGGAATTAAACCTAACAATGTTAATACCAAGCTCAATATGGGATTTAAGACATATTTTTCTACTGGCTGATCAATGAATACTTCAAACGCTCTATTAATCAACACTTGAATAGAAGTTCTTTTTTCGTCCAAGAGTTTATCAAAACTTTCTGAGTATAAATTTCCCAATCCCATCAGCAGTAATACACCCACGGTTCCAAGCACAGAACCTCTAGCACCATCGAAAAAACTGCCAATCAGTGTTCCCGCTATAGTACAGAAAATATATCTTATGCTATAGTCATCTAAAGTCATGTTTAAGAATCCGAGCGTTAATCCAATTAAGACTGTTGCTTCATACCAATCTACTGTTACTCCAATCAAAAAAATGCCCAACCATTCCAAAATAATGATTCCGATAATTCCAGCCAGTACCCACAGAAAGGCTTGTATTAACTCAAAAACTTCTTGCTCTTCAGAGTTTTCTTGATACAGTTTTAAACTCAAGAAAATCCATTGAGCAATAGCAATAGATAAGATAAATCCAATTTCTGAAAAAACGAGTGAGCGATTGAAACAAACAGGTGTAAGTGGTAACAAAGCAGAGCCTATAGTTGTCACTAAATAAACAAATGGAAATGGTTTATACTCATTAAAATTGCTGGAAATGTAAGAAAATGCTGTCACTGCGACGGCGATAGCTACTCCCCATTCTAAAGAGGAAAATCCAAGCGGTAGAAAGGTTGTAATGGATATCAAAATTGACCCAGCTGCTAAAGAAATAAATATAGCGAGTAAGATAAAAACAATAATGTCTGAAATGACTGACAAGATTTTGAAAAGAAAGGGCTGATCATGACCTAAATTGTCATTTACAAGATTGTCAGTCTCTAATAAGTAGATACACCTCCAGTAAACAGTAAGCAAGATAATGAATACATTAGTAACAAAAATAAGTTGATTGAATGTCGTCGATGTCTTGGGTATTAAAAATAGTTCGATCAACAGTGTGTACAAGACAATGGCGATCTTATCAACAATTGTAGTTACTTTCCAGCCAGGTTTTGACTGTTTACCTTCTAGTGGTTGGTTAAGAAAGCTATATAGCTGGTCTAAGGGGAACACCGTTTTCATACGTTCACTCAGGCGCACGGCTAACCACCCTAAATAGTGGTTCACTTGGTCGCGGCTATATGAGTATTCCAATTTTGGCACATTATTGACCGATTTCGGGTCAAAGTACCTGTTTTTCTTTCGGCATGCCTGACGCTGCATCATCTGCTCAATGTAGGTATTGAATAAATGTTGTCGTCGTTCTACTAAAGATAAATTTGTGGGAAAATCAGTCGGTGCGAACCCCCCGTAGGCAAGGATCATAATACTCAGGGTCAAGGGAGTTTGTGCCATCTCGTATAGGACAGCATCGTTTGCTAGAGCATCGCGCAGTGAAGTCGCTTGAGCTTCCTCAAGATAAATGTTAATCTGCTTCTGATTCAAGGGTTGCAGTGTGACCGCTCCATTTAGTTGTAACCGTGTGTTCTCTTGATCCTTTAACGATTGATATTCAACTATTCGGCTACAAATAACTACTGTTAACTCAGGATATTTGAAGAGATAAGAATTAAGCTTTATAGCTAGATTCTTTAATTGTTGATCGTCAAATTCATCCAATCCGTCCAGAAGCAATGCAACTTGTTCAGTCTTTACCCAGTAACTAGCTATGTCCCTTGTTACTCCTGGATACGTTTTTGCTGTAAGGTCTATCAGCCACTCTTCAACAGCAGCGTTTTGATCTGAAGAATTTTGGGATTTTTCTTGCTGTATTCGTTGTTTGAAAAAGGATAAGGAATACCTACTTGATGATTGAGTAGAATCTTTAAACTTGGAAAGATTGAATAGAAGCGGAATTGGAGCTTTGAGATTTTCTTGCGCTTCTTTAATTAAAATTTTTGCCAGATGAAGTAAAACAGTAGTTTTACCAGACCCTGGTGCTCCTAATACAAGAACTCGTTTTTTAAAACTAGTAAATGCTTCTTCAAAACTAGTAAAGGTTTTAATATCATCGGTCTGATATACCCAGGGTAAATGAGTGGAATCAGGACTTCGTTCAGAGCCGATATCAATAAAGCGGGCTTGATGAACGGATGTTTCAAGACGATTTTTAACATCTTCTGTAAGAATTTCCAGATACTTTTCGCGTACCTTCTTAATTCTGTTTTTATCGTTAGAGAGAGTATTTAATTCTATTTGTAATTTCGCCTCTGCTGTTGGCTCATCATTTCCGTATTCTGTTAACGCTTTATTCAGCCAAGCTTGATTAAAAATAGACTTATACAAGTGATTGTAAACTTTTAACTTTCCCTCTTGCTTAACAACTAAGCCTGATAGCCGCAATTCCATTTGTTCAGGATTTTCATTAGCTACTATTTCTCCCTGTTGCAAAATTTCCTGATAGAGTTTCAATAGAGAGATAGTTTTATCTCCTCCCCCAAGAATGCGATCGCGTATTGTCCTCAAATGCTGAGGCTCATCCTGAGATTCCCAATTCTCAATAATCTGCGATTGTACTAGCTGCTCTAGCCATGCCTCTTCATTCTTTACTTCTCCCTTAAAACTATCAGTAGCAGATGTAGCCACTAGTTTACACAGCTTTTGGGTTAAAAACGGTTGTCCTCCAGTCCAAGATAATATCTTTTTCAGCATCAACTTTGGATTATCTACTCTCCCTTTCAATCCCTCCTCTAACGGCTGGGATTCCTTCTCATTAAAGCCATCCAATTCAATTGGTGTACCAATATTAAATGGTATTTGATTTCTATCATTCATCAAATCATAAGGTGTCCCAACCCCTAACAAAGCAAAAGAAAGACGTTTATATTTTAGTTTTTGGTCAGTAGATCTTTGTTCATGCCAATACCGAATTAGTTTAAAAAAATCATCTAAAGGGAATTTTTGGTTGAGAACAGAGTCAATTTCATCAACAAAAATAACAATCTTTTTTTCTGTTATTTTGTCTAGAAGCTCCTCTTCAATAAACACCTTTAATACAGTCATGGGTGAAGAAAAGCTTATTTGTTCCCGGAACCAAGTCCGCCAATCAGTCGTTAGGTGACAACTTCTAACTAGAGATTGAATAAAGCCTGAACACCACAGTTTCAGCGTTACATCCTCCTTGCCGATCCCCGACAAGTCAACATACCCACAAATAATTGTCTTCTCCTGTTCCAGTTTTTGCTTTATTCGTGCCCCTAAGCTGGACTTGCCCATTTGCCGAGAGTTGAGAACATAACAAAACTCCCCGTTTTTTAAACATTCATAGAGTTTATTATCTGCAAGCCTAGTAACATAAGAAGGGTCATCATGCTCTAGGCTGCCCCCAACTTTATAATATTTGTCATAGGTGTTCATTTCAACACTCTGGTAAAGTACTCGCGGTATAATTTGCATCGAGGGGTCACACAATTATTTTGCAGTTTCACTAGTCCCATACTGTGTAGTTTATAGGTTTGTGTTGAACTTAATTCCACCTCTGTTGAAGCAGTAACAACACGTTTGAGTGCTTTTGCTAATTCTGGAACTGCTTGCAGATTTTCCAAGTGACGCCGTAGATGGTTGCTGTAAATTCCCGCTTCCGTGGAAGCAGCCTGCAATACTTCTTCTAGCGATGCGTCGTGGCGACTAATATATTCCATCGTTGTGCATACTAAAGCGGGATGTCCTCCCACCACTTCGATCAAATCCTTAACCCGATCTTCTTGCCAATCCAGTTCATAACGTTGTGCTAAATTGAGTATTTGTTGCTCGTCGAATTCGTTTAACTCCACTGACATACCCACGTTAAACGGAGACTGATTAATGTCCAAAGGAATATAGATTTCCGTGGAATGTGCTAATACCAGCCGTAATTTTTTCCACTTATCGTAAAGTTTCCCCATCTCATACCAGTTACGGAGCATACCAAAAAAATCTCCCGCAACTTCTTGATAGAGAAAAAGTTTGTCTAAGTCATCCAAAGCCAAGACTAAGGGAAGGTTGATTTGAGGCAACAAATACTCCTCAAAATAAGCAGTGCAGTTAGCATTGTTACTGGCAATCTCTGCATCCCAATAGTCGTTGAGCCGATTTTCCAGATTTAGCTGCTTACTAACTTCAGAACAAAACCAGAGTAGGAACTCCTTAAGGCTAGTTAATATCTCTCGTTCTACACTCCTAATAGACAAACGCACCACACGATATTCCTGCTGGGGTAAATGATCGAGAATTCTCGTTATCAGAAAGGTCTTACCCATTTCATTTGGTGCTTTAATCCGAATGAGTGCACCAAGCTTCAAAATCTCATTATCACAATTGGATTCAATGGGAGGACGTTCTATATAAGAGCTAAGATCCGGCTTGGCAATTTGAGTTTGTTGTCTTTCTTTGGGATAATGACATTGCTGCTGAGGTTTCCATTTATCTAGCATTCGTTCTGTAGCATATACTCCGCGTTTAACCAATTCGTTTCTTTCATCCTCTGTCAATTTGAAGTTTAGGAAGTTAAAACCTTCCACATCTATTTCGATTTCTATGTACTTAGGGTATTGACTAATTTCTTTAGGAATTTTATATACGTGTTTCTGCATAGTCTCCAGAGACGCCTTAGATACCTCCCAAATAACCGGCTCGTCAACGTACTTTGGCTTTTCTTTAAACCGTACACCTATCAATACAGCATTGTCTTTTTTTGCTTGCTCATACAGAAGCTCAATAGGGTAGTTGAGTAGTAATCCGCCATCCACTAACAATTGACCTGTGTTGGGGATTAGCATTGATGTAAACAAACCAGGAATTGAAATTGACGCACGTACAGCAAATGAAACAAAATTATTTGGTGTTTTATCTTTATCAAAGACTACAAATTCTTTTTTGTTAATGTCGCAGGCGGCAATTGCTAGATAAATATTAGTATTCTTATGTAGGTGGTCAAAGGTAATATCTTGAGCTTCATGGTCAATCTGTGTTTTCAGCATATCTTGCATCCATTTACGGAAATCCTCTCCGTCGATGAGACCATTTCGCTTTCTCATAAATCGTATCAAATTCTGACGTTTTATATACTTAGACCAGTTAAGCTGATGAAAGATATAAATTGTGTATTCGGGTGAAAATCCAGCAGCACAGAACGCAGCGACAATTGAACCAGCAGACGTTCCAGCTACACCTTTAATGTTGAACTCCTTTAATATTGCTTTCCACGCACCGAGATGAGCCATTCCAAGTGCACCGCCACCTTGAAAAGCAATGTATGCTAGCGTTTTTTGTGTCATTCAACCTACTCTCCTGGCTTTTTCTAGTAAACATGTATTCTCTGAATGGGAGGCTGTAAATGTGACTATCCAATCAGTATGAGATCCTTACCTCTTTTGTTTACTAGTTGGGGACACTTCTTTGGTATCCAGCCACTGCTCAATTAGCTCTACCACCACTTGACTCATCAAGATCCCACGGATGGCACAGGCTGCGTGAAACCGTTTTTTCGTGTCCAAGGCGGTACTAAGAAGCATAGCTTTCATCGATAGTAGGCTCTTAAGAAACAGCATCTATAATAAAACTACAAATGTAAAAAAACGATTCCAGACACAATATTATCAATTTAGCTAGATTTTTGATAGTCTGATGAGATGAAAGGGAACGCAACCCCAGGGCAAACGCACCTTCAAGTGGCACTGTCTTTCGCGTATGCCCACCCACTTCATGTATAAAGATGACATCTCCACTACGTACAAAATTCTTGCCACCAGAAATTTCAATTAAGTCATTCAAGTTACTCACTAGCTGATTCTCCATAGTTGGTCAGAAGCATTCAGAGTGATTTGGGATTTGAAATTTTATATGTACAGACTTTGGTTTTTGGATTGGGTAAAACGTATGCTGCTAAGCGTGAATTTCTCAATTGTTTTTTCAAAAGCTTCAGTTAAAGCGAGAATGGCAATTGCACTAGCAGTGAGTGGATCCATATGCTACTTTGTAAGGGTGGCATCCTATTTATTTACTACCACACTTTTTCTGTTTTCAATTCCGCATTTATCTGCTGTTTATTGGGTATTTGTTGATCGTCAGTCAATTAACAGAAACCCTAATTTATAAATAAAAAGACTTCATCTTATTACAGTCCAAGTTAGAAAGAGCAGTATGTTCAAGAACGTTTGAGACAAGCTCGCTGGAGCTATAACGTAGCTTTAATCACAACAGTAGCATCCTATTGCCTTGTCTCATATCATGTCCGCATAATCCTTTACGATAAAAGTAGCAGACTGGTTGACATCAGTAACTGGGCAGTATATTAGTAGACAAAGAGGATGGGAAATACTTTGACAAATGACTTTCAGATTGCCGTACCAAATAAAGTATAAGCTACTTGGTTTACGAAATCCTAATTTTGTGGAACACATGCTTTCAAGCGGGTTATTTTCGACCCTGTCGCGCATGTAACCTCTTACAGTTTGGGAACTTTCTTAGCGAAAGTGTCAAACACAGGTAATTATGCGGAAGACGTTAAAAGACGGAGTGAGGATGATGAAATAACTTATGGCTAATAATTAGGAGCATTTAGTGGTCTCATTTTATCCTGGTCAGAAAGCTAATGAACTCGCTAAAGGCGCTCAAGAGCGCTATGAACGTGCTCTTGGATGGTTGAAACAAGAGGAAGAAGCTACAAACAAGTTGGCACAGGAGTATGGTCAACTACAACTTCTGGTTATAAGAGACACAATTAAGCGCTTTGTTGACTTTGTTGAGCGCACTGGTAGGAAAACTTCTGAGAGCGAGAAGCAGCTTTTAGAGGGTCTAGATTTTTCAGTTCAGCAGATACAAGAATATAAAGCTGCTGCCATAGCAGCAGAACAGTATTTCATGGCTGGTGCTAAAGCCGCTGGAGCAGCAGCAGCCGGTTACGGTAGTGCTATAGGTGTTGCTACCTCTATAGGAGTAGCAAGCACCGGAACAGCTATCTCAAGCCTTAGTGGAGCCGCCGCTACAAATGCAATGCTGGCATGGTTTGGCGGTGGAGCAGTTGCAGCCGGTGGCGGTGGTATGGCTGTTGGTGTTTGGGTGCTAGGTGGTATCACTGCTATTCCAGCCTTGGCTATTGGTGGCTTTTTTGCGGCTCGTGAAGGTGCGAAAGCCATGACCAAGGCGCAGGAATATGTAGCCAAAGTCAATAAAGCGATCGCTGAAATTAACGCTGCCAAAAAATATTCACAACAAGTAAAACAGCGGATTACTGAGTTAAAAGGTGTTTTTGAATCTCTAAACACTCTTGCTGTTGAAGGACTGAACGAACTTGAATCTCAACCTTTTGATTCAAATAGAGATGCTGAGAAGTTTCAACAGGTAGGACTTCTCATGAAGGGACTGGTAGAAATTTTGAAAACCCCAGTCTTGAACAGTGAGGGAAAACTTAACCTTGGTACTGTGACCATCTTAGAAAAATACCGCATCCTACCAGGTAAATAGACATGACAACTAAGAAAGTTTCTGTAGAAGTATTGGGTGCAGGTACAGATACTGCTCAATACTTACACTCTATCGTTCAAGCCTACACCGATTACAAGATAGTTGCAGAGCAAGAGAGGACTAAAAGGCGCGGTATTGAAGCTTGGGAAAAAACAACAATTGGCCAGATTCAAGCTGATCGTGATGTTTTGATAAGGTATCTTGAAAGCTCATTTGACGAACGAGCCAATAATTTTCGCTTTCTATTTGAAAAAGTCGATCAGGCAATAGCGCAGGATGATAATAACCAATTAACTTTATTCCTACATTCCATCATAGAACTCGCCAAATCCAGCCCATTTAAAGATTTTGCAGATATAACATCAGTGAGAGCGGCTCTCGATGATCCAGAACATGAATGGTCATTTTAAATGTACTCTCTAGAAAGGGTGACCACCAAAAATAACCCCTTTCAGAAAGCGATTTAAGATGCCTTAAATTCTTTTGCCATACAATTCATCAT
>CAZZVG010000088.1:0-4237 GCA_964657295.1 Iningainema sp.
ACCACACCAACAATTAACAATTAACAACCAACAATTAACAAAAAATCCATGCAAACTCGTCTCATTGCTTTTTATCTTCCGCAGTATCACCCAATTCCAGAAAATGATCAGTGGTGGGGTAAAGGTTTTACCGAGTGGACTAACGTTACCAAGGCGAAACCTTTGTTTAGAGGGCACTATCAACCTCACTTACCTGCGGATTTAGGATTTTATGATCTCCGAGTGCCAGAAACCCGGATTCATCAAGCAGAAATTGCGCGTGCTTATGGTATTGAGGGATTCTGTTACTGGCATTACTGGTTTGGTAACGGTAGACGTATCTTGGAAAGACCATTTAATGAAGTCCTTAAGTCAGAGCAACCCAATTTTCCCTTTTGCCTGGGATGGGCAAACGAGACATGGACGGGAATATGGCACGGTAGCCCAAACAAGATTTTGATAGAGCAAACTTATCCAGGCAAAGAAGATTATAAAGCTCACTTTTACAGTTTACTCCCCGCTTTTACAGATGAGCGGTGTATCAAAATAGATGGTAAACCGATCTTTGTCGTGTTCAGACCAGATAAATTGCCAGATCCCAAGGAGTTTACCGATTGCTGGCGTGAACTAGCCTTGGAAGTCGGACTTTCTGGTATTTATTTTATAGGTATGGCAGGAAATGAACTTTGGGAGTACGAAAGAGAAGGATTTGATGCTTTCACTCTGCATATTCCTGGAGATATTTTAGGTCGCATCCCTCGAAGTTTTGCTGACAAAGTTTGCTATAAAATTGTCAGAAAAAACTTTAGGGAGTTTTTGCGAGACACCTTTTCTATTCCCAGAACATATGACTACCGTCAGATCGTTCAATATGCTTTTCCGCAAGTCCCTCCCGACAGAAAGTTCTTCCCTTGCGTGATTCCAAATTGGGATAACACACCACGAAGCGGTGCAAATGGAGTTGTCTTTCAAAATTCAACTCCTGAGCTTTTTAGAAGTCAATTGAGAAATGGACTAGCACTAGTCTCCAATCAAAAGCCGGAAGAAAGATTAATATTTATTAAATCTTGGAATGAGTGGGCTGAGGGTAACTATCTTGAACCAGATCGACAGTACGGCACCGCTTATCTAGAAGTGGTGGCTGATGTATTATCTAGTTCACCGGAATTGGTGAGTCCTACATCTTGATAAAGTCGATGAGAAAATTTGTCAAAGTCCAGATTGTGAGTCGGAACATTCTGGTGGAGAATACAAGCGGTAACGCTACATATCTTCTGGATTTTATGCGCTACTTGCAGCAAGTTGGTTGTGAAATTGAGTACGTACTCCTTGATTCCTCACCTAACGGCAGATTTCCTTGGTACATTATTCCGTCTACATTATTAGCACTTGCCAAGGTATCGGCTAAGAATAACTTGAGGATAGGTCGTGTTCTGGTGAGATTTAACTCATTTTCAGATTTGCTAATTGAGACGGTACGACCAGCTTACGATCGCTTGCCAACATCGTTGAAAAATATTTATCGTTCTAGGAGGGATAAACGACAGGAACCGCCTAAGTATCTGAAACAATCTCAACTTTGGGATGTTCCACTAACACCGGAGGAAGTCGCGTTTGCCAACGATCGGTTTGTTAAATTCAAACCAGACGTGGCGATCGCTAACTACGCTTTTTTAGGCAGTATTTTAGACTCCCCTTTCTTAAACCCCACAGTATTAAAAGTCATACTTACCCACGATGTCCGTCATCAAAGATCTACTCAATTGAAAGAATTAGGACTTGTTTCTTTTGAGTCAGATTGGAGTCGGGAACGGGAAATTCAAGAGTTGAGCAAAGCGCAAGTACTATTGGCGATTCAGTCAGAAGATGCTCATCTGTTCAAAGAAATGGTTCCCCAAAGTGAAGTTATTTGTCTGCCTATGTCTGCCGAATCTCACTCTCATACAGTTAAGCAAGTCTCTAGTCGTTGCTTATTTGTCGGCAGTGGAGCGGATCACAATTATTACGGGCTTCAGTGGTTTTTGGAGAATGTATGGCCACTTGTTGTACAGTTAATTCCTGACTCCAGCCTTCACGTATGCGGTACTGTCTGTGACTTTATTCAAGGAACTTTTCCGAATGTTCGTCTTTTAGGAAGAGTGAATGATTTAAAACCTGAATATAGTGCTGCGGAAGTTTGTTTAGTTCCCTTGCTGGCTGGGAGTGGATTAAAAATTAAACTTGTGGAGGCAATGTCTTACAGTCGCGCTTGTGTTTCTACTAGTGTCGGTGTTCAAGGATTGCGGGAAATTGTCGGGAAAACGACTCTTGTGGCAGATACACCTGAGGATTTTGCGGCTGCTGTGCATCTGCTTTTAACTAATTTAGATAAACGTCAATGGATGGAAACACAGGCTTATGAGTACGTGAAAGAAAACCTTTCTCCGCAAGCAGTTTATCAACCTTTCGTGAATTACGTTCATCAATATTTGCACGCTTGTTAAGTATTAGGGTAGGAGTTATGAATATAGTTAGTAGAATACAGTTTCCACAGACAGATGAAGCTTCTGAGTTATATTTTAAGGTTGAGCACGCATCTACGGATTTTTCTGCGTTCGCTCGCAAGGTTGTTCTGCATAAAGGTAGTAAGATTTCGTTTAATACATACTTCAATTCATTTTACGAAAATTTTTATACAAAGTACACAATTCTTCGTGTACTCTACTATTTACTTAAGCTTGAGGGTGAATTTGAGATTACTGTTTACCGAGAATTTAATCAAGACCGTAAAAAAGAGCTTCTTTTTTCTCAGAAATTTTCGCAATGTCAATTATCTCATGACGTGAAAGTTTCATTGCCAGAACTTGTACAGGAGCAAGAGGCTGGTCGAATTTATCTGGAAATAACTTGTTTGAGTGAGCAAGGTTTGTTTACAGAAGGGTTAGTTGTCACCGAACAAGAAAAGCAGAGAGAAGTCTCACTTGGGATCATTACTTGTACTTTTAAGAAAGAAGTTTATGTCAAAAATACAGTAAATGCTATTTTACAAGATAGTTTATTACAGGATAAACAATTTAAAGTTTTTGTAGTAGATAATGGAAAAACTTTGAGTGGAGGTGATTTTGAATCCGATAAAGTGAAGCTGATTTCTAATCGTAATGTTGGTGGCGCAGGGGGTTTTACGAAAGGACTGATTGAGGCATTGCAGGAGGGAATTTATACTCACTTTTTGTTTATGGATGACGATATAGAATTAGATAGTGAGGTAATATACAGGCTTTTTTCATTGTATGAGTATGCAAAGCAAGATTTGTCTGTATCTGGCAGTATGTTAGATTTCTACAAAAAACATATGCTTTATGAAGCAGGAGCAGTCTATAATAAATATTTTGATAATGCGGGAAACCTACAATATTATCCATTTGAAATTACCTCGATCAAACAGAATCTTGACTTAAGAAATACTCAGACACTTAACTTACTTTTATCCGAAGAGAGTATAGATTACGGAGCATTTTGGTTTTTCTCTTTTTCTAAAGAAGTAGTAGAAAATATTGGGTTGCCATTCCCATTTTTTATGAAAATAGACGATATAGAGTTTGGTTTACGAGTCAAAAAATATCTTGATAATAGAATAGTAGCTTTTCCATCATTTGCTGTATGGCATGAACCATTTTATGCGAAAAAACCTATTTGGGATGTTTACTATTGCACACGAAATCAACTCATAACGAATTCAATTCATGATTCGCTGACATATTTGAGAACGATAAAGATTTTAACAAAGTGTATTATTTATAATTTATTAAGGTTTGATTATAACTCTGCACAAATGTACGTCAAAGGTTTTGACGATTATATGCAGGGTGCTAATTTTATTAGAAGTCATGACTCTGAGATTCTGCATTCTCAGATTTTTGCATACAGTAAAAGTCATAAGAGTCAATCTATAGTACCTAATTCCGAATTAAATGGGGAAGATTATCAAGTTACAAAAACAGGAAGACTGAAAAAACTATTTACATTATTAACGCTTAATGGTCATTTACTTCCTAAATTTTTAATAAGTGATGAGAGTGCAGTAATTCGGCAAGGATTTACAGAACAAGACTCAGTTTGTAAAGCATTTGCTAAAAAAAGAATTATTTTTGTCATGGAGAAGAATCCGCAATCTTATCAAAATGAACTAGATAACAAAGCAGGTATTAATATTTTATTAAGTTGGGTAAAATCTGCCATAACAAGTCGTTTGAAATGGTCTGCAGTCAGTGCTGAGTGG
>CAZZVG010000088.1:4247-11000 GCA_964657295.1 Iningainema sp.
AAAAAAGCGACTCAGGAGTTGACTTCTCTACAATTTTGGCAAAATTACCTTGAACCCCATTAAGGAGAACATGGCGATTTTTACAGACACATTCAACCTAAAATCCTTCTCTTATTTAGAACCTCAAACAAGTAAACATGAGTTTTTTATTTACAGTTTATTTAAAGTTGCGACATGAGTTCTTCTCCAGTTTGCCTTGATGCCATAGTGGTGCCTCTCGTTGTCGGAGAAACACTACTTGATGTTGGATGTGGTTTAGGAAGATGGGGAAGTCTGATTCAAAATAATTACTGGGAGGCTAACTTGGAAAAACCTCCATTAATTGATGGATTTGATGCTTTTCCTGCAAATGTAGAATTTTGTTCTCGACATCAATATTATCATCATGTATGGCATCAAATCATGCCATCACCTCTGTCGGGTAAATGGGATACCGTTCTAGCTTGTGAAATTATTGAACATATAAAACAAGAAAACGTGGCAGATTTTCTCAAAATTTTGGAGAATGTTGCTAATAAAAGAGTTATTATTTCTACGCCCAATTATCCATGCCTAAGAGGTGGTTCAGACACCATAGTTGGGTTTAATGATTTTGACGCTCACTTAAGTTATGTATCCCGTAGTGATTTTCGTCATCGGGGATATAAAATAGTAGGTGCTGGTATACGAAAATGGACTAAATATCCCGGTCTGTTAGTAGAACAATTGGTTGCTCCTTGGAAACCAGGATTTCAATCAATTTCACAATTAATCCCTTTTTTGGCAGATTCCATCGTTGCTTATAAGGATATATAGATCCCCGACTTCTTTAAGAATATAGATCCCCGACTTCTTAGAGAAGTCGGGGATTTGTCCGAGTCCCACGTTAAAAATGGTGGATAATGTTAACGATGCGGTCAGTTGCCAATAGGCGGAGCAAGAGCAGCACGGGGAGTTCCACCACCTCCAACACTTTTTGGTCCGTTGTTATCGACAATATAAAGTGCTTGGAATAGTTTCATAAAGTCTTCATAAAAATCCCCACTTGTGCTGATGAAATCGTAGCCGTAGGTGTCATGAAACTCTTCAAGAGATCCTTTTTCCACACCAAAATAATGGCAGTCCCAACCTGCGTCATCAGCAACATAAGCACCGTAATCCTGCAAGGCATGAAATAGCTTTTTTGCTGGAAGTGTTTGCAAATTCAGACTTTCCTCAGTGACATTCGGAAGAATCGCCAGTAGAGAACCTTGTACAAGAGCAGGGTTTTTTCCATGATATTGGTTGGGAGCATTGTTATCTGCAAGTGATGCGGGCCAGCGTTTCCCTGGAATGTCTTGAGAGTAGTAAAAGTATTTTTCCCCCCAAATCACAACTTTTAATGCGTGCTGAATTGGCTGAGTGCTAATCAGTTCTCCTTTGCGAATGGAACCACCAATAGCAGAAAGACCAGAGCCAAAATGCGATCCACCTATTCCGTCTCCGTAAATATCTTCGTCCTGGTAATAATGGAAACCATAAAGTGGACCTCCCTGTTGACAGCGAGCTAGGGGTCCAATTTGTACTAAGGTTTTGCCATCAGGCATCAGAAAGGCGGAAGCATCGTTAGGAGTATCATATGGCTGACTCGTTGCATCTGGAACAATTAAGTCATCTGGAATAGGCATTGGAGCAATTCCTACAAGTGTAGTACCTGTACAACGCCCCACACCCCAAGCACCAGGCTCATATAAATCACGCAAGGGATCTCCTTCCTTAAGCTTGAATAGGTATTCTAGATCTGCCCCAGCTGACTGTGCCTTTTGAATATTTGCTGGGATATAAATCGCATCTGAACCGATGGGCATATTCCAAGGTGAAGTTGATGAAAACGGCCACAAAAACTTATCCCGTGTGGGTGATTGGCTAAGAGTTGGCAAGCCGAAAATTAGAACGAGAAATACACCAGCGACAAATTTCAGCAAAATGGAACGTCGCAAGCGGCTTATCAAAGAGCGAAAAATGGTCATCAAAAAGCCACTCCAAATTCATTATTGTGCTAGGACGGTGGTGGGGCAAATTTTTGGTCTGGCTCATTGGAAAAAGAGTATGCCAATCACCTGTGTACCATTCTAGTCAAGATCTGTCCGCAAATAAGTGTGAGCCATCAGCTATTTGCTATCAGTTAACAGCTATTTACTATTTGGTATTAGCATATATTAATTGTTTGAATAATGTCAGTCTAGATGATGCTGATAATCTTCTTTTATATCTCTTTTTGAATAAAAATAGGGCGCTTATCATTAACCTCAAAATATGAGAAAGAATTGAGCGATGTGGAAGCCGCCACTGTATGAACGCATTCTACCTATTTTCATTTCGATCAGTTGCCAATGGGCGGAGCAAGAGCTACACGGGGAGTTCCGCCACCACCAACACTTTTCTCTCCATTATTGTCAACAACATAAAGTGCTGGAAATAGTTTCATCAAATCTTCATAAAATGTTCCACTTTTCCCCGAGAAATTGTAGCCGTAGGTTTTGTGAAACTCTTCAAGAACTCCTTTTTCTAATCCGAAGTAATGACAGTCCCACCCGGCGTCATCAACAACATAAGCACCGTAATTTTGCAACGCATGAAACAGCTTTTTTCCTGGGAATGTTTGTAACTTGAGACTTGCCTCCGTTAACCTTGGAGGAATTGCCAGTAGAGAACCTTGCACAAGCGCCGGGTTTTTACCGTGATATTGGTTTGCAGCATTACCATCGGCAAGTTCTGCAGGCCAGCGTTTCCCTGGAATTTCCTTAGAATAGTAAAGGTATTTTTCTCCCCAAATCACAACTTTTAAGGCATGGCGAATCGGCTGAGTGCTAATAAGTTCACCTTTGCGAATCGAGCCACCAATACCCGAAAGACCAGAACCGAAGTGTGAGCCGCCTATTCCCTGTCCGTAAATATCTTCATCACGGTGATAGTGAAAACCATAAAGTGGACCTCCCTTTTGACAGCGAGCCAGTGGTCCAATTTGCACCAAGGTTTTTCCATCAGGCAGCAAAAAAGCCGAAGCATTGTTGGGCGTGCTGTACGGCTTACTTGTAGCATCTGGAACAATCAAGTTGTCGGGAATAGGCAGTGGAGAGATGCCGACAGCTTTAGTGCCTTTACAACGTCCCTCACCCCAAGCACCAGGCTCGTACAATTCACGCAACGGATCTCCTTTCTTGAGCTTGAAGAAGTACTCTTGATCCGCGTCCGCCAACGCGGCCTTTTTAATATTTGCCGGAACATAACGTGCGCGTGAGCCGATGGGCATATTCCAAGGCGAAGTCGCTGAGAACGGCCAGAGAAATTTGTCCCGTGTGAAGGTTTTGCCGGGAGTCGCCATACTGCCAAGAACAAGAGCGAGAACGACACTAGCTACAAATATCAGTAGCCGAGATCGCCAGTGGTTTGTCAACGGTTGATAGATGCTCATGAGAAAGCAACCCCAAAATAAAGTCTTTATTTAGTAGAATAAGTACTTATACTTTTGTGTACTATTATAAAATAAAAGATAAAAAGTAACTTTTAGTAAAGTTTTACTCTTGTTACATAAGTCAACATAGGAAAAGCAGTTTAGCTGACTAGATGCCAAAGTTAGGCTCGAGTCAGTAAGATTTTTTCAATTGGAGAGGTAAATGAGGGAGTGAGTTGGCAAACCCTTACACAAAATAATCGACGCTACGATCCCCAAGCGATCGCTCGCTACTACCGCTACCGTCCCTGGCAGTTGTGGTTACGGGCATTATTAATTATCTGGTTTTTTGCTAGATTTATTTTTAATCTTAAGTGGGATGATTGGCAAAATCGAGTTGAGCAGAACAAGTCGAAACGCGCTACCCAGTTGCGTAAATTGCTCACCCGCCTTGGTCCAGCTTTTATTAAGGTTGGTCAAGCTCTCTCAACACGACCAGATTTAGTACACAAAGATTTCCTCGAGGAACTCATCAAGCTGCAAGATCAGTTACCAGCTTTTGATAGTGTACTCGCATACAAAATGATCGAGAACGAACTAGACAGCTCGGTGAAAGAAATTTTCAGCGAGTTGTCAGCGACTCCCGTTGCGGCGGCTAGTTTGGGTCAAGTATACCGTGGTCGGTTGATCAGCGGTGAAGAAGTGGCGGTGAAAGTACAACGCCCTAACTTACGTCCCGTCATATCTCTCGACCTTTATCTGATGCGTTGGGCGGCAGGTTGGTTAGCTCCGTGGTTGCCCCTGAATCTCGGTCATGATCTGACTTTGATTGTGGATGAGTTTGGCACGAAGTTGTTTGAAGAAATTGATTACATCAATGAAGCTCGCAACGCAGAAAAATTTGCTCACAACTTCCACAACGATCCAGATGTCAAAGTCCCAGTGATCTATTGGCGTTACACCAACACCCATGTCTTAACCTTAGAGTGGATTAACGGCTTCAAACTCACAGATATGAAAAGCATCCGTGAATATGGTTTAGATCCAGAAGCGGTTATCCAGATTGGCGTGGTATCTGGTTTAAAACAGCTGTTGGAATATGGCTTTTTCCACGCCGATCCACATCCGGGGAATTTATTTGCCACGCCCGATGGTCGTATGGCTTACATTGATTTTGGTATGATGGATCAGCTCGATGAAACCACCAAAGGAAATTTAGTGGATGCACTCGTGCATTTGATCAATAAAGACTACCAAAACTTAGCTCAGGACTTTGTCAACTTAGGTTTTCTTACCCCAGATACAGATATTCGCCCAATTATACCAGCATTAGAACAGGTGTTGGGAAATGCTATTGGCAAAAATGTCGGGGATTTTAACTTCAAAACTATCACTGATAAGTTCTCGGAACTGGTGTATGATTATCCTTTCCGGGTACCGGCGAAGTTTGCTTTGATTATTCGTTCTTTAGTGACACAGGAAGGAATTGCCCTAAGCCTCAACCCAAATTTCAAAATAGTTGAGGTGGCGTATCCTTATGTAGCTAAGCGTCTACTGACAGGTGAATCACCAGAATTACGCCGACGGTTACTAAACGTGCTGTTTAAAAATGGTAAATTCCAGTGGCAACGGTTAGAAGAACTCATTGCGATGGCTCGTACTGATGACAGCTTTGATGTGTTACCTACAGCCCAATTGGGTTTGCAATATTTACTATCTGATGAAGGCAAGTTTCTCCGACAACAGTTGGTACTGGCACTCACAGAAGATGACCGCCTTCACACCGCAGAAGTCCAACGTCTGTGGGATCTGGTGAAAGATGACTTGAAACCAACTCGGTTACTAAATGTAGCGATCGGAGCTTTGACAGGATTACCGAAAACGACCGCAGCTTTTGTTGGTAAACGGTAAAGGAGAGAGGAGTTAGGAATAAAAACTCCTCTCTCATAACTCCTTACTCTTAACTTTATTCCTATCATTCAGGTGTTTTCATGTACTACTATCCTCAAAATCCGCCTTATATCTTACTCGCTGTAGGATTGTTTGCAGCATTAACATCTGGTGCGGCGTTTGCCGGGACACTAAAATTAATTGTCCAGAAATGGCAAGGTGATGGTGCTGAAAGTTCCAGCTCGCGTTTATCAGTTAGAAAATTATCTGTGCCATTTTTTGGTGTAACGGTTGGGATTGCTCTCTTCCTTTGCTCGGGTTTTGAAATATTTGGCTTTCCACCCTTGCTTGCATATGCAGTTGGTATACCAGTTGCTCTTCTCACAAGCTTACTCGTTTGGTTGCAGCTAGGAAGTATGCTGGCTTATGTGGAACGCCAAGGAATGCAAGGTCTAGATTTAGATTCTTTTTAATCTTACATAGCTGCCCTCTGCCTCCTGCCTCCTGCCTTCTGAACAAGAGCAGCAGTTTTCAATTTCATGAATCTATAAAAAACGACAATGTGTTGCCTGAGTGTATCTAGTTTTCTGCGGATAATAGATTGTTTTGGATATATAATTTTTTTGTGTTCTTCCAAGTATTTAGATATTTCATCTAAATTCGACTGTCCCTTTTGAATTCTAACTGCTTCAATTATATTATTGAAAAAAGAAATACCTGACATCTCACTCCATCTGACGGGAAACCCTGCTTTACAAGCAGCTAACCCTATTGCTATCCCTTCACCATGATAAATTCCATTCAGTTCAAAATAATTTGCTAGTGTCTCCCATTGCTGCAAAAATTCAATCTCCTTACCTGAGTCTTTAGTAATAGCAAATAAATATTCATGAACAAACTTAATATTTTCCCATTCTGCATCTAAATTAAGCTGGTACATTGCTTTTTTTAAAACTTCAAAAGTCTTAATTTCTGTTTTTTTGTTGTTTAAAAAAACTTGAGAAAATTTTTTTGATATATTGACACAAGCTCTTGCAGAAATTCCTGGGGATAAAAGCCATTGCAGCTCTTCGACTGGTGCTAATATTCGCATATCCGAATCCATGAATATACATGAATTAAAAAGAGACAAAGCCTTAGCAATTGGAAATCTTTTATCGTGATAACATTTAACACCGTGCTGTTTGTGCTCAAAGGCTAAAACATGAGGATATTTACTAAATTGTTGAGGGCAATCAGTAAAAACTACGAAATAAGTGTTAGGTGAATAAATCTCTATGTCCTGTGCTAATAATAAAGCAAGTGCGCGGTACTTTTTGCCCAATGCTAAAGTACAGAAACAAAACTTTTTTTCTAAAGGAATCATAATTTATATCATCAATGTATGGTGAAAAAGCCAAAAGCAACTAAGACGCGTACAAATTACATATTGCGAACAAGGCAAAAGTTAA
>CAZZVG010000089.1:0-8376 GCA_964657295.1 Iningainema sp.
AGCAACAATCAATTTTATGATATTATTAGCAGGAGATATCGGCGGTACAAAAACCATTTTACGACTGGTTGAAAAATCAGAGGGACCTGGTTTGCATACTGTTTACGAGGAAAAGTACCAAAGCGGTGATTATTCAGATTTGGTACCAATGGTACAACAGTTTTTAGCACAAGCAAATGCACCGACACCACAAAAAGCTTGTTTTGCGATCGCAGGTCCTGTCGTGAATAATACTGCCAAACTGACTAATTTAGTTTGGTTCCTCGACACTGAACGTTTACAACAAGAACTCGGAATCGCCCAGATCTCTCTCATTAATGATTTTGCCGCAGTCGGCTATGGCATTTTGGGTTTAGATGTGCTAGACTTAATTGCTTTGCAAACGGGTAAACCTAATCCGGAAGCGCCCATCGCCATTATTGGTGCGGGGACTGGATTGGGACAAGGATTTTTAGTGAGGCAGGGATCTAGCTATCAAGTCTTTCCTACGGAAGGCGGACATGTTGACTTTGCCCCCCGTACTGAGTTAGAGTTTCAGTTGATGAAATACCTGTTGGATAAACATGATATCCAAAGGGTGTCTGTGGAACGGGTTGTTTCCGGCATGGGAATTGTCGCCATTTATCAATTCCTACGCGATCGCTGCTTTGCCAGTGAATCACCAGAAATTGCCAAAGTCGTGAGAACCTGGGAACAAGAAGCGGGAAGGCAAGAGAAAAGTGTCGATCCTGGAGCGATGATTGGAGGTGCGGCAGTCGAAAAAAGCGATCGCCTTTCAGAAAAAACTATGGAACTATTTTTAGAAGCTTACGGTGCCGAAGCCGGAAATCTGGCACTAAAGCTTCTCCCTTACGGTGGTTTGTACATAGCTGGCGGCATTGCTCCTAAAATACTTCCATTGATTCAAGAAGGTAGATTCCTGTTAAATTTCTCTCAAAAAGGCAGGATGCGGAGTCTTTTAGAAGACGTGCCTGTATATATTATCCTCAATCATCATGTCGGGCTAATAGGTGCTGCTGTTGCTGCTAGTAGGTTATAACACTAGCAGTATCAGTAAAATCTGCAGATCTAATAGCCAAAAGTATGACAATCAGAAGTTTTTTGCCACTCATTGCTGTGATGGTATTGAGTGGCATCATACCAGTCGAGGCGCGTCAACCCAAACCCCCAGTTTCTCAACTCAAAGCCACCGTTTCCCAACCAGTGCAGCCAGCATGGAAAATATTCACTGCCCCAGACGGACGCTTCACTGTTTTAATGCCGGGGATACCGAAAATGGTGACTCAAACGCAAAAAACCTACATGGGAAAAATTGACTTACAAGTCTTTGTCGCTCAGCCTCCTAAGCAGCAAGTCGCTTATGTCGTGACTTATAATGACTTTCCTAATAGTTATGGTCAAATCGCCAACCCTCAAGTAGTCCTTAAAAATGCTCAGTACATGGCGTTAAAAACTACGCAAAGTCGTTTAATCAGTCAGCGCAATATTCGCTCCTCAAATAATCATCCCGGTAGAGAAATTGTATACATAAATTCTGGAGGCAAAATCACGAAAGACCGGATGTATTTCGCCGATGGACGTTTGTATCAAGTCATGGTAATCACAACTAAAAAGCAGCAACAGACTTTATCTCATACCATTACAGGTTATTTAAATTCTTTTAATGTTGTTTTAAAGCCTTAATTTGGAAGCATTGCAGAGACTATCTCATGATTGCGACTGGATCAGGCGGCGTCCATGACCCGGTCGCTGGTTAATTCTATACTAGAAGGTAAAGGTCGTGCGGATTAAACCCACTGCGGTTGTGTCGTTATTGCGGTTGCCTTCAGGGTTGAACAAGACAAAGCCGCCTGGCGTAATGCTGATATTATCCGTAAGTTGAAAGCGATAATAAGCTTCCAAGTGATAGGGAGTCGCCCGATTGTTAGGAAGAGTCGCCGCACCACTAGCATCAATTCGATAGATTGGTTGTCCAAACAGAATTCCCCCAGTGTTGCCTTTCTTGAGTAGATCTGTAAAATGAAGCCCTGCCATCCAAGTAATGAGGGTTGTGGAAGCACTGGCACCACCATCATTATTTACGAAGAAAGCAGCGCCATATCCACTAAAGGCAATTTTCGGGGAAAAACGCCAGGTAGCAGTGCCACCAACCGAATTGACGTGGATGTCTTGAGTCGTAGGAACCCCAAAGAGAGTTCCTACATCAGCATTCGCCAACCCTGTACCCAGGAAGTTAATCTGGTGATGACTGTTAGCATAGTTAAGCGCAAGGTCGATATTTTTGTTAGGCTTGAAGCCCAGTTGTGCCTCAGCAACCGTACTACCGTTAAAAAAGCCTGCACCTAATGGTGTGCCAGGAAAACCGCGATCGCCTGGAATATTGGCATCGACACTACCATACAAGGCTCTCAAATCCACATTTTTAGAAATGCTCCAGATGAAGCCAACAGCAGATGCTTGGCCACTTTCTGAAGTGCCACCTGATACACGTGCCACAGGGTTCACGCCTGCGAACCGAGAAACAGCTTCTTGACCTTCATTATAAAAGGGCGTGATACCAAATCCAGCATCCGTTGTTTCTGCCGCAGTTCCTCCAAACAGAGTCAGACTTTTAGCCACCGGAAAGACGTAAAGCAGCTTATATAGCTGAACTGAGTTGGCACTTTGCGAGGATAAGTCTCTAGGATCAACCCCTGGAAATTGAGGTTCAAAACTCAGGCGAGCACTGCTAGCACTCAGTCCCAGAGGATCTGCTAAGCCTAAAGCACCGCCAAGGCTTTGAGTTCCACCTCCAAGGTTATAAGCTTGCAAGCCAGTAATCAGTAAATCTTTCCCTGTAAAGCTAGTGTTGAGATTTAATCGAATCCGATCAACTAAAATGATATTAGGATTTTTTGTATTGGGCGCTCCTCCTGTCGCACCAACTACCGAAATAATTGCCTCACCTTTCAGTTTCGTCGTTGTCGAGAACTGATTAGCTTCCAGTTCAGCAGTGTGAGCTTCAAGAACATCCACGCGACCCCGCAGCATGGTAAGTTCTGAGGAAAATTCTGTCTGTAGTCTTTGCAGGGTATTGAGATCTTCCTTCCTCGCGAAGTCAGATGTTCCGGTGGCAATCAGTTCATTGACGCGATTTAAGCAAGCGTTCAAACCCGCAGCAAATTCATACCGCGTTAGCGATCGATTACCCCGGTATGTGTGATCTGGATAACCGACAATGCAACCATAGCGCTCCACCAGAGATTGCAGCGCTTGAAACGCCCAGTCTGTTGGTTGGACATCAGAAAGTTGAGAGACAGAGGTTTCCGGGCTGGGTTGTTGACTCAAAAAAAACGATTGCCCCTGCTTGTCAATCCTCGTTTCCGCATTAGCAGGCATTGTTACTGAAGGTAACGAATTGATCAGTAAGCATAGAAAACTTACTCCAGTAGCAGAAGCTAATGGATATTTGCTCATGGCAAGTCCTCACACAACAAATTGTAAAGTTGGCTAAGTTAAGTAGATGTCAAAAAGAAGAAGTCAGAATTCAGGAGTCAGGAGTCAGAATGCAATTAGTGGGAGCTTGAACCCACCACGCTCTTGAAGACCGCCAAATCTTCGATTTGGCGGAGGCTTGGACCCCTAGTCATCCATCCTTCGGGTTCAGCAGTCGCTCATGGGGGAAACCCCCAAGACCCTTACGGGTGACGCTCCTTCGTCGCTACCGCTAACGCTAACGCCAGTCACCTACGGCGGGAAACCCGCCTGCAGTGCTGGACTCACCGCGCTGCTGAACCAGTCACACAGAATTCCCAAGCTGAATTCACAGCGAGTGACTCCTGACTACTTTCTTGGTCATTGAACGCAACACTTTTAAACACAGTTATGGGTACTGTCAACTAAAGTCAGCCCCGATAATATAAAAGTGTTTCCTCCCCCTCTAACCTACCTGATACAGGTAAGTGAGGAAATTCATGCGATTTTCTTTGACTGCAACTGTATGTCTATAAAATTAGATTACAAGATATTGACCAATTAATAACATTTGAAATAGCTGTTTATGATATAAGTCTTGTAAATCAAATGTTTAAATTTTGTTTTTCAGTATTGACGCTGTGTCTGTTTTCCCCTACCGTCATGGCTGCGTCCGCATCTGTAATTATTTCACTCCTGTCTTGCTAGAAACGCTACACTTGAAGAAATGACTTCCGCAATATCTAGTGGATCGAGTAAATAAATTTTGGCTAAAACTTCTTTCTTAATCCGTTCAGAAGCCGGACTATGACGGTCTTTTACTTCATCTGATGGTCTCTTTTCTAAACCTTGACGGTAGGCTGATAGAGAAATTTCCCCTTTCAAATAAACTTGTAGCGATCTGTTGTTACCACCGCTCAGCTTTGCTAACTGCCGAAAGTTTTTGGAATCAGCTTCGGGAATAGTTTTACTCTTCAACCATCGATATACTGTAGATATATCTACGCCAATAGCTTCAGCTAAAGCAGTTTGAGTCCAACCTTCTTGTAATAGCTGTTCAATCAACTGAGCCAGTCGATTTTGGTATTCCTGCATATTAGAAGCTCCGGTCTCAACTGTTAAAAAAGTTACTTTAGCGCTCATATGTATAAACTACTTTAGCCTTGACTCCGCCGTGTCCTAACGTGGCGCAAAAGAACGCGTTTAGAATTGGACGAGTCTAATATTCATTACTCTTTAATTAATTTAAGACAAAAACCTCACATTTACAAGGATTGTAACGGCAAGAGCTTACCCTCCAGTTGCTCGCTTAGAGGAAGAACTTACGACATAAATTGTGCAAACCATATTTAAAATAACCTTTCTGTATTTTTTAATACAAAAGGTATGTTTTAAGAAATATTAAGTAATTAGGTCATCTTTATTGCAGTGTGCAAAGCTAAGTATTGCACGGTGCAAATCCAACTTGGTATGTACAAAAGTATTCATTAATAACACAGTTAAGTACACCTCAGGTCATAAAAGAGTTTCAACCTTGTTGTCCGAGAACACAGATCAATGTCATCCTCTAACTCTACTGTAGATTTAAATACACCTCTACTCACTCCTATTCACCATAGTACACAAGTGGCGTTAGATCCGAACTGTCAGCCAACCCTGTCGATTCTTGACGATCTCCTCAGCCTAGCTGAAGCAATAGAACTAAGGAGGTTAGAAACCAGAGTAGAAGTGGGTTTGAAAGCTTTTTGGGAGATAGGAAAAGCCTTAAGTCAGATTCGAGATCAACGTCTTTATCGAGGAAACTACAAAACATTTGAAGAATATTGCATGACTCGCTGGGAGATGTCTCGGCGTTCAGCTTATCAGTTAATTGCCGCTGCCATGGTGGTGGAAAATGTGCGCAATTGCGCACAAATTCTTCCCCTCAATGAAGCTCAAGCCCGTCCTTTGACAGCACTTTCTCCTGAAAAACAACGAGTTGCTTGGGCTAAGGCGGTTTCTACGGCCCCAAGTGGCAAAGTAACATCTGTTCACGTTGCTCAAGTTGCTAAAGAATATTACAAAGCAAGTGCGCCTTCTACGCCCAGAAACAAAGACACTCTTGAGGTACAAAAGCAATCTACTCAAAACTCTACAGAATCAGTCCAGTGTTGCTGGAATTGCTTTCATTGCAGCCGAGAATTTGTCGATGATCTCCAAAATTTCTATTGCTACGAGTTGGGGAAATTGAACTTCATTGACAAAGACGGTTATCAACGGGGGCAAAGATGCGAACTGTGGACTGAGCGAGGGACAGACTTAGATGAAATAAAAAAGACTAGGCTACCACGACAAGAAACCTTCACCCTAACTGTACAGCTTCCCGCCCACTTGCAAACTTTGATGCAAGACGCAGCTAGAGAATCTGGCTTGGTTGTAGTGGACTGGGCAGCATCCGTATTGGAACAGGCAGTTTCCGCTCAGCAATGAATCTGGGAATAATACGCTAGTATCTGAATAATTTGAAGTTTTTGTTGGACGAAGGCGGATTCATGTTCCAAAAGATTGCTGATCAGATGGCTTTTTCTGACTCATTTCCATATTTAGTTACAGTTTTAGCCGTTACTAGCATAGCGGTCATACAAGGCTTGCGCTGGTGGAAACACAAGAACATTTACCAATCTCTACACTCGCTCCCCTCTCCTAAAAGACACTGGCTGTTAGGAAATCTCCCCCAAGTATTGGCAGCAGTAAAACAGAAGAAATACTTCCAATTATTGTTTGATTGGAGCCAGCAGCTAGGGCCAATGTATGTTTTCTGGGTTGGTTATCCAGTTCTCGTTTTGAGTAAGCCAAAAGTTATCGAAGACACCATTGTCAATGGGATGAGAGATGGTAGCCTAGTTAGGTCTGAGCAAGTAAGCAAAGGTTGGAATGACATTAGTGGTCCCATTCTTTTGGGTCAAAACGGGGGTGAGTGGCAGTGGCGACGCAAGGCTTGGAACCCCGAATTTAGTTCTAGCAGTCTCTCCAAATATGTTGAGATTATTAGCCAAGCCTGCTCTCAAGTCATCAAGACACTTAAAGACACCGCTCCACCAAAAGAAGTTCAGGTAGATCCTCTGTTTGTCGAACTGACGATGAGGGTGATTTCCTGCCTCGTACTAGGCATTCCTGTAGATGAAAAGATTGCTAGTCAAGAAGGGCCACCTCTGGAAGTTCTCAAGGTGTACGAGGCAATGTCTATTGTCGGCTATCGGTTCCTACGGGTTGCTACTGGTGAGAAGAGATGGATGAAATATCTGCCAACTAAAAATTCACGCGATTATTGGGCGTCCCGGCGATATTTAGAGGAGTTTATTAGTCCCAGAGTAGACTTAGCTTTACAGATAAGAGAACAAAACAAAACCGATCTAGCACAGGTAAGTCCTTTGTTCCTTGAATCAATGTTAGTGAAAATAGCTGCCAAAGAACCGAAATACAATCGGGAGGCACTCATAGCAGAAGTTATTGAACTGTTAATCGCTGGTACTGACACCACAGCTCATACTTTATCTTTTGCAGTAGCAGAGTTGACCTTAAATCAAAGGGTTTTTCAGCAGGCACAGGCTGTTGTAGACCAAGCTTGGGAAAGTCGAGGCGGTATTAATACAGAAAACCTAAAAGAATTATCTTACATTCGCGCCATTGTCAAGGAGACTTTGCGCCTTTACTCAGTTGCCTCTGGCTCGACTTCATTAGAGGCTCAACGTGACACTGTTATTGAGGGTCAGATTGTTCCTCGTGGGACGAAAGTATTCTGGTCAATGCTTGCTGCTGGACGAGATCCAGAAGTCTATCCTCAGAGTGAGGAATTTTTGCCGGAGCGTTGGTTAGACAAGAGTACGGAAAGCAGTCCACTTCCAATGATCGACTTTGGCTCAGGTTATCATCGTTGCTTGGGCGAGCATCTGTCAATGCTGGAAGCAACGCTGATGCTGGCATTGCTGCTACACTATTTTGACTGGGAGTTAGTCAACGGTCGTTCATCTGTGGAACATCTACAGCAGAACCTTTTGATTTATCCGTTCGACAGAATGCCGATACGCTTTCGGTTGAGAAAGTAGCGGACCATTGGCATAATAATATGGAAAATACAGTTCACTTTCTAAATTCTTATTATGACGGCTATTACCCTGCAATTGTCGCCTGAATTAGAGCAGAAACTCAGAGCAAGTATCGCACGTCGCGACGCCGAAAGCACGAAACAGCTATTAGCAGATGCGTTTGCACCAACGGTAGAAGCATTGCTGAAACAAACACCTACTCAACTGAATATTTAATGATGCTCAACCAGATGTCTCTTATTACATTAATGAAAACGCTGATGTCGTCCCTTACGGAACTTCTATCATCAACCTCGACATTTATCCACCACCAGCTTTAGTCATTGAAGTTGCTAACTCCTTACTTGCCGATGATAAGGGTGAAAAGCGACTGTTGTATGAGGATCTGGGAGTGAGTGAATACTGGATAGTAGATGTGCGGAATATCCAAGTGATTGCTTTTACTATCGAAAATGGTGGTAGTAGACGGATTACTCAATCTCAAGTGTTACCAGGATTAACAATTGCCCTACTCAATGAGGCTTTAGGGCGATCGCGACAAATGAATCACGGTCAAGTCTATGCTTGGTTATTGGCTCAATTTCAATAATATATATAATAATATATATGTGATTCAAATGAAACCAGCTTTATATTAACGCTTGCGCCGCCGTTGAATAAAAGTCGTAAAACCAATTCCTAACATGATTAGTGCCATTGCACAAACTCCATGCCACTGCCAATGACTCCAACCATAAGCACCGAGAAACGAACCTAACGCTCCCCCAATAAAGTAAAAGGTGATGTAGATAGCGTTCAAACGACTGTGAAACTCTGCGGGTAGACTGTAAATTCTTGC
>CAZZVG010000089.1:8386-10996 GCA_964657295.1 Iningainema sp.
TCAAGCAGAATTACCCCGATAATTAATCCGATAATTTGAGAACCAAATACCCAGAATATCAGAAACGACGAAGTTGTAATCACTAGTCCCAACCCTACAGTCAACTTGGGGTTTCCTTTATCCGCTAACTTCCCCACCAATGGAGCAGCAGCAGCTCCCACCACACCGACTAACCCGAACAACCCTGTCACCTCACTACCATAGTGATAAGGCGGTTGTGCTAGTAAAAAAACTAGGGTACTCCAAAAGGCACTAAAAGCTCCAAAAGACATCGCCCCTGCAAGCGAAGTCTCACGCAATACAGGGTGTTCTTGTATCAATTTGAACAAAGACCCGATCAGCTGGGGATAAGCAACTCGCAATGAAGGTTGACTTTTTGGCAGCATCCGGGATAAAACGATCGCCATCACAATCATCAGCCCACTCGCAAGCCAATACATCGCCCGCCAGCCCAAAGTCGCTCCCACAAAGCCACTGACTGTCCGCGCTAAGAGAATTCCAATCAGCAGCCCACTCATCACCACGCCAACGATTTTTCCCCGCTGCTGCGGTTTTGCCAGTTGTGCCGCAAAGGGAACTATTAACTGAGCTGTAATCGTCGTTATACCCATCACTAAACTTGCCACTAACAAGCAAGCAAGGTTAGGTGACATTGCCGTTACTCCCAACGCCACGGCTGTTAACACCAGCATTGTTAAAATTAATCTCCGCTTCTCCATCAAGTCGCCCAATGGCACGAGAAGGAAAATTCCCACAGCATAGCCAATCTGCGTCAGCATGGGAATCAATCCAGTGACGTGAGCAGAAGCATGAAAGCTTTTTTGTAGGAGCGCCAGCAAGGGTTGGTTGTAGTACAAATTAGCCGCAGCCGCCCCACTGGTTATTGCCATGATTAAGACAAGGCTGCCTCTTAATGAATCTCGGCTTGTAGATGCAGTTTTCGTCATGATTTATATTCAACAGTAACGATTATCGATAATCGTTACTGTTGAATATAGATGATCGATAGATTATAGTCAACAAAGAAGTGAGAAAATCTTGACAGATGAAGTTGAAGCGTGAATGCATGAGCGATCGCCTGAAGCAGGTGCTGCTAGAGCGCATCCTTGACGGCACTTATCAACCGGGCGATCGCTTAGTTGAGTTGCAAATTGCTCGAGAAATGGAGACAAGTCAAGCACCTGTGAGAGAAGCACTCCACGAGCTAGAAGCAATGGGCTTAGTAGAATCCGTTGCTTATCGAGGAACTCGTGTACGGCAAGTTAGCGCTGAAGAATTGCAGGAATCGTACCAAGTGCGAGCGATTTTAGAAGAGATGGCAGCGCAGTTAGCAGCTCCTAAGTTTCACAAAAATCCCCAGCCTTTACAAACAGCACATGCAGCAGTGCAAGCAGCCGCACAGACAGGGGATGTAGATGCCCACGCCAAACTAGATGCAGCTTTCCATCGGCTGATTGTCGAAACAAGCGGTAACAGCGTCCTTTTGCGTGTGTGGGACTCCTTGGGCTTTGAAACTTGGACACGAATCAATTTAATGTTAATCAGGAGTAAAACCGTCGATCTACAATCATTGATAGACGAACATCAGCAAATTGTGGATGCATTTATGCTCTGCGATGGTAAAACTGCCGGAAGGTTGTTACATCAGCATCTCGAAGCAGCCCTAAAGATCGGATAAGACGGCATCTCACAACTTTTGCATATTCATACTGACTGGATCAAAACCTCTAGAAAAGCGCGTGCTGTCATCATAGTAAGCGCCACTGAGATCGGCACCATACAGTTTGGCATTGTTTAGCCTAGCTCCCCTCAAATTTGCTTGATGGAGATTGACACCACTGAGGTTTGCTCGCGTCAAATTGGCTTTAGCTAAGTTGGCTCCTCCTAAGTTGGCTCCCCACATTTTAGCTTTAGCTAGGTTAGCTCCGGTTAAATCTGCTGCAAATAAATTTATGCCAACTATGTTGGCTTCAATGAGCTTAGCTCCCATTAATTTAGCTGTAGAAAAATCTCTTTCTCCTGCAGCGTAACGTTGCTTTAGTTCCTCAGCATTCATGTTTTACCTTCCTTGATGAGTAAAACAGAAGCCATCTGTTCCCATTCCTGATCTAGCGGCAAATTGGACTCAGGCTGCTCACCGCGTTTGTACCAGTAACGAGCGTTAATTTCATCACCCTCTTCCCGGTGTAAGTATGCGTGAATCCATGCACTATCAGCATCACTAGCTTCTTGGACTAATTCATGTGCAGTGTCCCAGTGACCTTTTTTGGCGTGCCACATTGCCTGTAACAGTCTTGGCAGTGACTCAGGACATTTTTGCTCTTCTATAAGTTTCTTAAATTCCTCTAAAGTCATCATTGGAAAAAAGGGTGTGGGGAGTAGGGAGGAGCCACGGCGATACGGCTTAAGCCGTTGCAACGCATCGCGCTTCGGAGAAAGTCACGCCAGTGGCTTTAGGGAATTGGTCATTGGTAATGGGAAGATCATGATCTCTTTCCTCATGCCCAATGTCCTTTTTCCCAATTACTATAGCGGTTCTCAGTTGTGTGCAATAGGCAGTGTAGAGACACGATGATTAAAACATCCCTACATTGATTTTTTGAACATGTA
>CAZZVG010000090.1:0-10873 GCA_964657295.1 Iningainema sp.
CCTTGCTCACTTTTTTATTTTTCTCTGCTACCCCAGATTATTGAGCCGATACTTTAAAACCACCTTTTTGCAACTTTTTAAACGGATCTAACACAAAGTCAATAATGCGCCGCTGCCGAACAATTACCTCGGCAGTTGCTGTTTGACCTGGTGTTAACGCTATACGTTTGTTTCCTGTTTGGATATCAGTCTGTTGCAGCACAATTTCCAGTTCAAAAGTTTCTACCTTTCCTTGAGCAGTTTCCACAACTTTGGAGTCTGGTGAAATCCAGCGAAGCTTTCCTTGCACCACTCCATAATCTTGGAAAGGATAGGCATCAAATTTGAGTTGAACTGGCATTCCTACACGCAGAAAACCACTTTCTTGATTGGGCATCTCTGCTCTAAATATGAGAGGCGCTTCCTTAGGTGCAATTTGAGTTACCATCTGCCCTGGTTGCACAACTGCTCCAGCATTATTAATAGACAACTGAAAAATTGTGCCATCAATCGGAGCGCGAAGTATTTGCTGTTGTAGTTGAAATTGCAAAGACTGAATTTGTTTTTTGGTTTGAGCAATTTCTGATTGCACATCGACAACTTGAGAGTGGAGTTCTTTAAGTTGTTTCTGACTGTCTAACACTGCCAGTTCGCCTGTGCGTCTAATGCGTTGCTTGGCGCTTTGCTGTTTGGCAATTTCGGTAGTCGCCTGTTGGATATCTGACTGAGCTTGTTCTAGAAGTTTTTGGCGTTCAAACACGACACCTTCTACCTCTTCTAATCTGCTTTTAGAAATAGCACCCCGTTGCCAAAGATATCCGTGGCGTTGTACCTCGTTCTTAGCTAGTTTGAGGCGACCTTTTTCTAGGTCATAGACTTGTCTGCTAGAATTAAGCCGTTGCCGAATTTGGTCAAGTTGAGCAAGTTGCTCAGATCCTTGAGCTTGGTTTTGCAATCCCTGAGTGCGAACAGACATTTCCAGTTGGTTTTTTACTAACTGAAGCTGATTGACGCGATTTTGTTGACCCTCAAGCTTTGCCTGAGCCTGTTGCATTTCAGTGCGAGTTAATTCTGATTCCAATTGCAGTAAAATTTGCCCTGAGTGTACAGTTTGACCTTCTTTCACCCTAATGGCTACAACTTTTCCAGTAACGGGTGCATCTAATCTCAGAGTTTTGCCTTGAGGCTCAAGTCGTCCTCTTGCACTACCTGTCTCGTCTACTTTAGATAGCATCGCCCAAGGTAAGACGATCGCCGCAAATACGACCAGCCAATACAGCAATCCCCGTGTCCAAACTCGTGGCAATGTATCAATCAGTTCTTTCGTTAAGGAAGACCAATCTTCACCCAGAGGTGCAAAGGATTTTGGCTCTCGTGATGACAGTGTTTTTTCGGAGTTCTTCAAGTCCATTTCACTACTAGAATACTGACCGTTCTGACTAAACTGCTCTTGTGTAGTAAATTCGTTTGGCATTCTCTTCCTCTCTCTGCGTTCTCTGCGCCTCTGCGGTTCATTACTTTGATTTAACCCGTCATAGTAAGTTGCTGCTGATTAAGGTAAAAATACTGACCGCGCTTAGCCATCAATTGATCGTGAGTTCCACTTTCAACTAACACGCCTCTATCCAGCACCAAAATCAAGTCAGCATTGCGGACTGTGGAAAGGCGATGTGCAATCACCAGCGTTGTCCTATCTTGGAGAATTGTGTTGAGGTTAGTCTGGATGATGCGTTCAGATTCAGCATCAAGACTACTGGTAGCTTCATCTAAAATCAGCAGTCGGGGATTTCCTACAAGGGCGCGAGCGATCGCCAACCGTTGTCTTTGTCCACCAGAAAGCGTTCCTCCCCCCTCACCGATTTGGGTTTCGTAGCCCATCGGCAGTTCCTTAATAAATTGATGCGCTCCCGCCTGTTGGGCTGCTTCTATCACCTCTGACAAAGTTGCTTCGGGATGTCCTAAACTAATGTTTTCCCGAATCGTACTGCCAAAGAGAAAGGTATCTTGGTCAACGACACCAATTTGCTGTCGTAGTGATTGCAATGACAAGCTAGTGACATCATAGCCGTCAATCAAAATCTTCCCTTCTGTGGGCGGATACAGTCCCAATACCAGCTTAGAAATTGTCGTCTTACCAGAACCACTCCGCCCCACCAGCGCTACCATTTGCCCTGGCTGCACTTCAAAACTGATATTTTCTAGTGTGTTAACATCACTTTCGGGGTGGTAACGGAAAGTCACTTTATCAAAGCGAATGTATCCGTGAATCGGGGGTAAGGATTGCCGAGACTGGTGTTGCAAGTCTTCTTCTGGTTCAGCGTCAATCACATCATTGATGCGCTCAACGGCGATCATCACTTCCTGCAACTGATTCCACAGCACAATTAATCGCTGAAACGGATGAATCACATTGCCCAGCAACATATTGAAAGCGACTAATTGCCCAATCGTTAGTTCATTTTGAATCACCAGCGACGCACCAAACCACAGTAAGCTCGTGCTTACTACCGCTTCAATAGTTGAGCTAAAAATCTGGAGTGTGTTGCCAATAACCTGCCCAGAAAAAGACTTTTTAATCGCCTTGCCAAACAGTTCCTCCCAATGCCAGCGTACAGAATGTTCAACCGCCATAGATTTGATTGTGCGGATGCCAGTTAGGGATTGAATCAAATACCCAGTCTCTTCGTTATGGGCACCAAAAATTTCCCGTGAGACACGCTGCAAAAAAGGCGTAGCAATTAACGCCAGCAATACAAATGGCGGCGCAATCACCAACACCAGCAGTGCCATTTTCCAACTGTACCAGAACATCAATCCTAAATAGATGAACACTGTCAGTAAATCGAGAATGATGGACAGTGCTTCACCCGTGAGGAAGCGTTGAATCTTAGTATTTTCTTGGATACGGGAAATGATGTCTCCCACGTAACGAGACTCAAAATAGTTCAGGGGTAAGCGGAAGGTATGGCTAATAAAACCGACAATGAGTGCTAAATCCACTCGGTTAGCTGTATGGTCGAGAAGGTATTGCCGCAGTCCAGTTATGGCAACTCGGAACAGGCTAAAGATGAGCAAGCCCATACCTACAGCCGTTAAGGTGATGTCACTGCGCTGCACAACCACTCTATCTAACAACAACTGAGTAAATAGTGGTGTAACCAGTCCAAAAATCTGAAGCAAGATGGAAGCGATGAACACTTCCAGCAACACCAGCCAGTGAGGTTTTGCTAACTCAAAGAACTGCCAGAAAGGAGTAGTGGTATCTTTGGTTTCTTTTAGTAGGGCTGTGGGTTGCAGTAACAAAGTATACCCACTCCAACCCGCTTTTACCTGAGCATGAGTGAGGGTACGCTGACCAATAGCAGGATCTGCAACGATAACGCGATCGCCTGTCACTTCGTAGACGACAATGTAATGCTTGCCTTCCCAATGGAGGATTGCAGGTAAGCATTGTTCAGCCAATTTGTCAAGACTAGCTTTTACAGGTCGAGTTGCAAACCCAAGACTTTCAGCAGCAGCAGCTAAACCTCGTAAGGATGCACCATTGCGGTCAACATTGGCAATATCACGCAGTCTGTTGACACTGAAGTGCTTACCCCAGTAGCGACTAACCATCACCAGGCAAGCTGCACCGCAGTCAGACGCGCTTTGCTGTTCAAAGTAAGGATAGCGCCTTGTGAAACGCTGCCACAAGTGACCGATTTTTACGGTTGGGTTTGGGAAGTAGGCTTTACTGATTTTTTTCCAGGATGGGGATTCTGGATTTTGAACCGCAGATGGACGCAGATGGACGCGGATATTTTTTTGTTCTATCTGCGTGGATCTGCTGGAGGCTGCGGTTGCAATTTTAGATTTTGCATTGGGAATTGGGAATTGGAAATTGGTATTCTCCGCGTCTGCGTGTCTTTGCGTCCCCGTGTCAGCGAAGCTTTCCCCATCTCCCACTGGCTGGGTGTCAGACGAAATCAGTTCAGCCAGTTGTGGTAAGTTAGCGAGTGCTGTTTCCCAATGAGAACGGTCAAGACTATAGAGTTGGGTTGGTTGATTCACCTGCCAACCACGTTCCTTGGGTAACTGCGAGCAAACGTAAATATTTCCAGCGGTAAGTTCGAGTCCTGAAGAATGCACCAGTTCCCCTCGGCGCAGTATCCAAAGTTGCTGGTCTTTCAGTAGAGAAGTTGGGATTTTGCCGATTTGTAGATTGTGCTGCTCCAGTAGTGGTAGTGTTTGCAATACTCCTTCATAAGGAGCATTGCTCAGGGAATCTGCTTGGCGACACAACAGCAGTAAATCCCAAAGAACTGCTTGGCGGTGAAGATGCTGCCCAATCGAGGGATACTTGCGAATGAGCGATCGCAAACAATCTCCCGGTACATAGCAAACTTTGAGATTTACCGAAGCTCTCGCAGAGTAAGGTTGAAATTGCTCCTCTGGAAACAGGGTTAGCTCACCGAATGATGCACCTGTACCTACCGAAGCGATTAAGTTATCAGTGCCGTCAAGCAGTCTGACTTTACCCGCCAAGATAATATAGATGCCAACAGTCGCTTCTGCTGTCTGCCAGAACGCTTTGCCTGCACTTGGTTCCAGGATTTCAACTTGTTGGAGGCAATGAGAAAGTTCTTGCTCTGAAAGAGTTTGTCCTAGAGTGTGGGCAAGCTGTTGAGCTAACTGTTGCTTTGGATGTGCAGATTTCTTCTGAATCATGGCTTCCCTTGGAACTAATTGCTGGTTTTCATCAAACTGAATTGCCACAAGAAACTAGGCTCGGCGTGTGTTGGCAAATCAGCAATCGTAATACTGGAATCCTGTTGGCTTGAGGTTGCTTTCTCAGTAGTGTTGTCTTTTGGTCGAGTAGAAAGCCCCATTTCCTTGAGCAGGCGATTAATGTGGCAAGCACTAACCTTCATCCCCAGTTCTTTCACCAGATGCTTGCTTAACCATTGCGCTGTCCAACGTTGGAATGGATAGTCATATTCACGCGGACTATGACTTGCTAGTTCTTTCAAGCGAGCGAGATATTGCTGATTCACAGCCTTGGGGCGTCCCATCGGGCGATCGCTCCACTGGTGAGCTAACCCGGCTTGTGCGATCGCAATCCAGTACCGTGCAGTCTCTTGAGAACACCCTAGTGCCTCACAGATTTGTGCTTGAGATTGACCTGCATCTGCCTGTAGCATGATTTCAATGCGACGCCGATATTCTAGGCGTAAATCGGCTTCTAGACTCTTCAGCAGCAGCTTGCGCTGAAAAGGTGTTAAGTAAAGACATTGATTTTCCACAGCGATTCCTCCTGGTAGAACTTGCGGGGTTGGAAGTTCATCTGGTTGTTCCTCTCGAACCTCCGCTTACTTATCGGAGTCAAAAGTCCATGAATTCCACAACTCGTTACAAAAATTCACAATATTCTTGGAAACGCTTAGAAGTCCAGCTTTTCAGGCGTTGATGCTGTGACACGGTAAAAATAGCACCATCTACCACCAGAGATATAACCTCAGTTTCAAATTGCATGATTCAAAGTAGTGAGAGCGCATCGCTGTACTTTAATTTGGAAAAAAAATACCTTTTTTTGGATATCGAAGGTTTAAAAAATGAAAACATAATTCTTTTAGTTATGCATAAAAAATAACTTTTAAACTATTGAAATAACAGAGTGAAGTTCAGAAAATATAAATGTGATTAAGCAAGACAGAGCTAATCCAATTCCAAACAACTCTATCTAAAAGGAAAAAACACAATGGCTACTATTGTAATTTCTGATTTGCATCCTGCTGGTTCCGATCTGTTTTTTGATTCCGAAAGCTACATGAACGAAATGTCTGAAGAAATCACTAGTATTATTGGTGGTGGCTCCGGCTTTTGGTGCGGTGTGGGTGCAGGATTAGCAAAAGACGCAGCAAAATATTTGATCGTAGATGTTAGTAGTCCTGTTTGCGCCGCTGTAGCGGTCGGAGCTGTTGCTGGAGCCTTAGTGAAGCCAAAACCTGCTTACTAATTTGTGGCAAAGCAGTGTTTTAACTGAGTGGGAGAGTGATAGGACTTAGTTAAAGAAATTTAACTATCTAAGCTCGCGCTCTAGTAGATATGAGGCAATTCTAGAATAATGTAGAATTGCCTCTTCAATAAACTCAATTTACTGAGAGGATTTTTAGAGTTATGGGATTTATTTTGAACAATAAAAACATCTTCAGTTATTTGCTTGAGCAAAATATTTGTGATGCTGAAGAGCAAGCTGTAAATCCACCAGAGCTAAAACCAGCGAAAAACTTTAACTTATTGTTCAATTTGAGAAATGACCGTAAGCTACTCGTTAAGCAAGAACGTCTAAAACGTGATAAAAAAACACCAGGAGAGTTTTTGAAAGAGTGGCAAATTCATGAGTTATTTAAAAAAAAATCAGAACTTAATCATCTTTGTTCTTCCCTCTCAGAAGTTATACATTTTGATGCAGATAATTCAATCATTGTCTTCAACTACTTAACTGATTATTGCGACCTGACCGATTTTTATGTAAAGGATAATGTTTTTCCAATTGAGATCGCAAATTCAATTGGAGCTACTCTAGCCACGATCCATCGCGCTACTTTCAACCGTCAGGATTACCAGAAATTCTTCACTCAGAATTATGAGGATGTACCCATTAGCGAGACTCCTAATTTGAGTTTTAGGCTAGAACGGATTAGTCCTGAAGTTTTCGGTCACGTTCCCGCAGATGCTTTGAAATTTTTTGCTCTCTATCAGCGTTATGACAGCCTTGGGAAAGCGATCGCAGAACTCACTACTGCCTTCAAACCTTGTTGTCTAACGCACAATGACCTCAAGCTGAATAATATCCTCTTGCACAACGATTGGGAGCAAGCTATCTCTAAAGCAGAACAATCGAGTCATAGCATTATTCGACTGATTGATTGGGAGCGCGGCGCTTGGGGAGACCCTGCATTCGATTTAGGAATGCTCATCGCCAGCTACCTACAAATCTGGTTAAGCAGCTTGGTTGTTAGTAAGTCTATCGATGTCGAAGAATCTTTACGCCTAGCTATGACGCCGCTCGATGTGCTCCAACCTTCTATTGCAGCCCTTACTAAAGCTTATTTTAGTAACTTTCCAGAAATTATAGAGTGCCGCCCTGATTTTTTGAGACGAGTTGTGCAGTTTTCTGGTCTTGCCTTGATTCAGCAAATTCAGGCAATGCTCCAGTACCAAAAATCCTTTGGCAATATGGGTATCTGTATGCTTCAGGTTGCCAAAACTTTATTGTGCCGCCCAGAACAATCAATTCCGACAGTTTTTGGAGTGGCAGAATCTGAACTTACTCACCTCAGCCGTTCCCTTGCTTAATTATTTTTAGTTGCACCCAAACCATTATGCAATTACTAGATTCTCTTCCTAGTCAACTGTCAGCTTCTGCGCCAGATCGAGTACTGGATTCTCTTCAAGATATTGCCAATAATGTTCAGATCCAGTCGAACTTCTGTATTAACCATCCAGCTTACAAACCCTTTGAAATTCCTACTGAGGTAGTAACTCGTTTTCAACGAATACCTTTGGAGCTTCAAAATAAGTATTTGAGTCTACAACTGCAAAGTTTTCTCTACGGTATCTACTACAACGGCTCTATGCAAGCTGCCCTAGCAGCAGATGCAAGTGCAACCGACCTAGCACTTCATCAAAATCTAGAGAACAATACTTTCTTGGGGGTAGATCTGGAGTTTTACGATCGCCTGCATAAAAGCAATAGTGGGGAAGGCTACTTTGACCCAAGTTGGCAAGTGTTGCGGCAGGAACCTGATGGTAGTCTCGCCGTGACAAAAGGCGGTTTGACTTTGCATATTGAGCGCGATCGCCACTTACAACCAGCTGAACAATCCGCCACTGTAGGTGACTCAGTTGCCATCCGGATGCCTCGGAATTTTGTGCAAAATGGGTTTTACATGGCGGTCAGCGATGCAGGTTCAGACACTCATCCTCAAACAGTGAGAGTTTACTTTAACTTAACACCAGAAGGTGCGGTTGCCGTTATGGAAAGTCTAACACGGCAACTGAATGAAACTAAAATTCCTTTTACCTTTAAGGTGCTATACAACCCTTCTGACTACGGACGCTATGACTCAGGAGTACTGTACTTTGAGAAAAGCAATTATGAAGTAGTGCGGCAAGTGCTAAAAAGTGTTTATGCAAAAGAGCGATCGCATTTTCCGATAGATGTACCCCTGTTTACAAAGTTACTTGCGCCTGGACTTGCTTTAGCAGAAGAACCGGACTACAAATTTGCTACCCAAGAAAGTTTTGGGATGAATCGGTGCCAAATTGTTGTTAATGGTTTGTTGGAAGCTCGGCAAAAAGGTGATGAATCTACCGAGTGTCGGATGGCATTTATCCGCCAACACTTCTCCCTACTGGGGATTGACTGGCAGCGTGCTTATCTTAATGCCAACTCTGAAGACATCTACACCCCGTTAGACCTATGAAGCTAACCGATCTCGCGCCGCCGTTAGTAGTCTCAGCCAGGGAAGTCAACCATGCAGCAGATAAATTTCCACTGTCCGATTTGCCATTTTACCGCAAACTGGGGCGGACTGATTTAACCGTTAGCTGTCTCGGCTTGGGTGGCGGCGGTAGCATTTCCAGTGAGGATACCCTTTACGCTTTTGACAGGGGAATTAACTACTTTTTCTACTCTAGTGACCTGCACCACTACCTCTACAGTCCGATGTCTGGGGCACTGCGCCAACTGTGTGGGCGTCGTTCCTCGGTGCGCGAGAAAGTGGTGCTGGCAACCGTGACCTACATCAAAAGTCCGGAAATGGCAATAGCTGCGTTATTAGATCAGTTTGTGGAACTTGGGATTGACTACATTGATGTGTTGTTCTGGGGCTGGATTGGTGAGAATGATGGGGCAGCTTTAAAGGATTGCTTACAGCTTTCCCCCGATTTGAGAGGCTGCAATAGTGTTTATCAGCGCACTGTCGAAAGAATGTTTGGCACTTCCGAGCGTCTCAAGAAGATGGGAGCCGTTCGCTACATTGGTGCTTCGTTCCACGATATTAATCTGGCTCAACAGTGGTCGCATAGCCCCCTGTTAGATGTCGTCATGGTCAGACACAATGTTGCTCACCGCTCTGCCCAAAGTCAAGTGTTCAATCAGCTAGACGCCCAAGACCCTTCTCGTCCGGGTATCGTCACCTTCAAGTCAACAGGTTCTCACACAGATCCCCTTTGGGATGCCCCTGCTGGATTACCAAAAGGGTGCTGGCAACCTACTGTTCCTGATTTATACCGCTACTCCTTAACGCAGAACTGTGTCGATGTTTGCTTAACTGGTTTGACTTGCCGCAAAGAAGTTGATGCTGCAATATCTGGAGTCCAGCGAGGTAAGCTCACGTCCGCTGAAGTTGAATACCTTAACCTTTACGGCGATTTACATCGCAATCAGCTGACAATTTCAGAAATTACCCCTGAAAAATTGCTTTACCGCTGGTAAGCGGCAACTATACCATAACTTACTCTCAATGGAGAACAAAAGATGATAGAAACTTTAGAAAAAACTGAATTGAAGTCCGCAAAGGAATTTGTACTGCCAGAAATTTCGCCTGCAACGAATGAAGATGTTATTGCTTACCTGCGCTGTTCTCACAAAATTGCGGAAATAGCCGCACTGGCTGAACGTGATGCACTGGTTTTGGGTATGTGCGAGAAGCTTGATATCACTGTTTCTGATGAGGAATTGCAAGCAGCAGGAGATGCATTTCGCTTGGAACACAAGTTGCTAGGAGCTTCTGAAACCTTGGCATGGCTTCAAAAGCAGCGTATCACTGTAGAAGATTGGACTCAAGGTATAAGAGTAGCACTACTCACAAATAAGTTAAAAGAACATTTGTTTGGAGACAGTGTGGACGCTCATTATTTAAGCAACCGCAATGATTATAAACGTGTAGCCCTATCTCAGATTTTAGTGAGCAACCTGACAGATGCTCTAAAAGTAACCTATGCCATTCGAGAGGAAAATGCTTCTTTCTGTACTTTAGCACTCTTACACTCAAAGGGTAAGCAGTCAAAAGAAAATGGTGGCTTTGTTGGTGTTCGCTTTCTAAAAGAACTAATGCCTGATATTGCACAGGCTATTGCTGAAGCAAAAGAAGGCGAAGTGATTGAACCTATCCAAACGAAACTTGGTTATCACATCCTGAGAATTGAGAAGTGGTTTCCTGCTGAACTGAGTGAAATCCGAGAACAAGTCTTAGAATCCCTCTTTCAGGCTTGGCTACAAGCAAATAGCACCTCTGCTTTGCGTGCTGATAAAGTTCATTAAAATGGTCAACCGCTAACAGGATTTTTGATTTTAGATTTCGGATTGAAAAAATATCAAATTGCTACTCAAGCTTTTGACTTCAGAGTAGTCAACAGAAAAAGCTGTTTAACGTAACTCCTGCGCGGTTTAGCCGCGCTTGGCTAACGCCTGCCTCTAGCTCTATTTAGAGGCAGGTTTTTTGTGTTGGACTTTCATAGATTAATTTTAAAACAAAAATAATTATATTTTGTTTGGGTTTTCCGCTAGTTTTTTACTAAATAATGCTATTTAGTGTTTATTGTCAGCTAGAATGACTTTATCTTAGCAAAACATGAAAACATAAGTGATTATATTATGCTAATTGGAGCGGTAGATATGTATTGTAATTGGGTATTTATCAGATTTAAATAGGTAATAGAGGTTAGGTTCTGAAATGTCTAATCTCAACTGCTAAAAATTGACATAGAAGGAAAATTTTCAATGGCTACTATCGCAATTTCCAATCTGCAACCTACTGGTTCTGCTTTATTCTTAGATGCTGAAAGCTTTCTCAACGAACTGGCTGATGAGGAAGCAAATCTAACTTACGGCGGAGAAGCCTTTATT
>CAZZVG010000091.1:0-10864 GCA_964657295.1 Iningainema sp.
GAGGCTCCTCCTCATTTCCTGTTTTGAAGTCTATATAGGCAGCGTAAATCTCCCCTAAGAAGCGTAATTCCTGTTCAATTAATATTTCCACCCGACGATGCAACCCGACGACTAAACCTGCAATTCCTTCTCGTTCGTGCCTTTTCAGTAAGGTGCGAAGTATCCGATCCCTGGCAGTACCTCTAGATGTTTTTAGTTGAAGCCATAAAGTATCCAGCGCTTCTAGGGTGGGGATTTTACCAATAGTAGCAAGAGCGTAAATCCGGACAACTTCCGGTTTGTAAATATTGCTAACTAGCTTTGTTAGCATTGGTAAAACATCATTCTCCAATCGCACTAAGACACGCATTGCTGTCATTCTGGTTGACTTGTAGTCAAGTCCTCCTACAAGCGCTGGATAGTACTCTTCTAAATGGGTTGCAGCAATCATTTCCAAGACTGCACAGCGTACCCGCAAAGATTCATCCTGTAATAAATTTGGGATGTGAATCCGTAGTGCTTGTAAATAAACTGCATCTGATAGAGCTTTGACGGCATCGATCCTTTCCTGTTCTTGCTTGTGAGTGAGCATCCGCCTTAAAGTTTTGGTAGCTGCTCCCTTTTGCATTGGTGTTCCTTTACTCAAAAGTAGAGTGGCAGCTGTCGCTCGAATGAGAGAGTTTTGTCGTGATAGATACTCTTCTAGCTGACTTAAATCTGGATTTGCTTCAGAAAGCCAAATGTAGCGTAGGGCAAGGGCAAAAACTTCGGGAGACTGTGGCGCACTGCTGAGTTGGGATTCTAATACGGTGTGGACTTCGGGTAAATAAGCAGGATTTGCACCACCTGCAAGCATCACTTCCAAGCAGGTTATTTGTATTGAAGGGGGTAGCTTCACGAGCAGAGGTGCTAAAACTGCTGCTGCTCCTTGAGGATCGATTTGGGATAAAAGTTCAATGCAAGAACGTTTGTCTGCAGGAGTGATTTTTTCTCCTAAAGCTTTAACGACGGCTTGCTTAAATGCTCGTAAATCTAAATCTGTGGGATTTAACTGCCCTTGTCCAGCACTTAGGACTAATAAATTGACATAATGCGATCGCAGTAACCAAACGATGCCGACGCAGATCAAAGCTAAGCCTCCAGTTTCTACTACAAGGACGAACTTAGACGCCATTGATGTGGTGAGCCAGAGGGTGGACAAAATGATGATACCTGCTGTTCCTCCACCAATGGCTTCAGCAATCCCTCCGGAGAATGTTTGTATGTAGTTGCGAATTTTATCTGGGATTGGTTGGAAAAGCAGTGGTCCGCTACTGGCAACAAACGTATAATGCAAGAGTTCGGAAAGAAACTTGAGAATGACTAAACCCCAGAAAAATTCGTGCTCTTCTAACAGAGGAATTGTGAGTGGTATTAAGATGAGTATGCATACTGGTAAAGACGCAACGGTGACAAACACCCCAAAGCGTTCGAGTGTTCTGCTGGAGATGAACAACTGCATCCCCAGCTCACAGACTCCTGTAATCCCACCAAATAAACCCAAGAAACTGGCGATTTGTTTGTCGTTGTAATTTATCTTTAACTGAGTCAGATATTGAAAATCTATTAATACCCCGACGACTTGCAGCAGAGCAAAAAATGCAAATAAGAGTAATGCATAACGTTTTAACGAACCTGAAAGGTGACTTCTTTGATGTCTTGGCTTGCTAATTTTTTGTTGTATGGCGTTGGGAAAAACTTGCTGATAGTTCTGACTGAGGTGCCAGAGAATAAATGCCCCTAATGCGATAAACACACCAGCAAATGGCATGATGACATTATTCAGTCCCACAAATAGCAGTAGTAAAGGCAAACTGAAGCCGCTAACGATATCAGCGACCAAAATACCACTGCTGATTAATGGATAAGTGCGCTTAATTTCTCGAATATTAAATAATTGATTGGCTGTAATTGAGGTGTTGAGGTCATTGACAACGTAAAATGCATCTATCCACAGGCGGAGGACAAATATGGTCATGACTGCTATCTGAGGAACTTGTATTCCCCATTGCAATAAGACTAATGGTAAGAACATCCCTGGTGCGATCGCCACTATGACCCAACGTAACGGGAAAGTTTTTTGCAGCCACGAGTATAAAGAAACTAAGAGAGTGCTGAGTGCTGCACTGGCAATATAAATCCAAGGCAGTGACTGTGCGCCATATTCATCTAAAAATAGTGCGACTGCACTGTCTTCAGCCCACCGTAAACCTACGCAGGTCGTTGTGTAAAAAGCGAACATTAACCATGTGCGATCGCTCTCCTCCGGTCGAAGATTCACCCATTGTAATAGTCGTGGCATCCCTGTATTTCGAGCAAACCAGTGTTTTTTCAGTTCCATGTAGTTTGTGACTTTCTGGAGTACTCATCACCATGCATGAGTACATTTCCTGTTGCCCAGATATCCACAACCAGCACAGTTTTTTAAGATAGAAGAAAGCATTCTCTACCTTAGTCCTCTGAAAATGGCAAAAGTCCCGAGCAACTGAGTATTATTTTTCCCACTCAGCACTCAGGACTATCAATTAATTTTGGATTTAGAGGCTATCAGTTCGTTTACTTCTTAGGGGAAATGAGCATCATCATATTTCTCCCTTCTTTTTTAGGCAATTGCTGCACCTCCCCAACAGGATCCAGATCTGTTGCCATCCGCTTGAGTAACTCTTCTGCTAAATCACTGTGTTGAATTTCTCGACCCCGAAACATCACGGTAGCTTTGACTTTATCGCCATCTTTGAGAAAACGCTCTGCTTGCTTGACACGCACATTATAGTCGTGCTCTTCTATTTTATAGCGCATTTTCACTTCTTTGACATCGGCGGTATGCTGCTTTTTCCGGGCTTCACGTGCCTTCTTCTCTTGCTCGAACTTGTATTTCCCGTAATCCATAATTCGACAAACGGGAGGATCAGCCTTATCACTTAGCAGTACAAGATCCAGCTCTTTTTCTTCGGCTAGTTGCAGTGCTTCCTGCGGGGTGATAATTCCCAGCTGGCTACCATCGGTGTCAATGACCCGAATTTTCGGGAAGCGAATGCGTTCGTTAATTTGAGGCAGATCGCGGGTTCTTTTTTTCTCAATGACAGACATTATGATTTGTGGGAGATCGTTGTTAGGTAGGTTAGTTTATCTGAGTGATGTGCCTCAGAAACCAAATCTTTGAGTAACCGAGGACTTTAAAAGGAGTCTATAGTTATAGATTAGCTAATTTAGAAGACGATGTCGTCTTCGTTGTATCTGCTATTTTACTAACTCTCAAATAATTTCTGTCCAATAGTTAATCTAAATTAGACAACGGTAGCATTTTTTAACTATTGTAACAGTTTTTGTAAACAAGTTGACATTTTAACACATCTGCATATGTACAGAATGCAAAGAACACGTAGACGATGCCTTTGTTAGTATATATGTATTGCTAGTATCAGAAGTCAAGAGATAAATACATATCAAAAGTCCTGTCTTTAAACTGTTTCTAACTGTTCGTTTATTTCTGTCGCACTATAATTTAGTTACTTTTTTTTAACTTTTACTAAGTTGTCATCTTAAAAATGAAATGGGGAGGGAAATGTGACCACTACGATACATTGGGAGCAACGGGTTGGCAATCAAAGAGACTGGGTTTGGCGGGGCTGGCAAACTCGCTATACATATATCCGTCCTGCCAAAAAGAACCAAAAGACAACACCTGTAATTTTACTGCACGGATTTGGTGCTTCTATTGGTCATTGGCGACAGAATCTAGAGGTATTGGGCGAATACCATACTGTTTATGCCCTTGATCTGTTGGGTTGGGGCGCTTCTGAAAAAGCATCAGCAAATTATAGCATACAGTTTTGGGTAGAGCAGGTTTACGACTTTTGGAAAGCATTTATCCGTCAACCAGTGGTATTAGTGGGAAATTCCCTTGGTTCACTCGTTTGCCTAGCAGCTGCCGCTACCCATCCCGATATGGTGCAAAGTATCGTGATGATGAGTTTGCCCGATCCCTCTTTAGAACAAGAGGCGATCCCTGCTTGGCTGCAACCTGCTGTCGCGGGGATCAAATCTGTTGTTGCTTCCGGATTTATACTTAAAGGCGTGTTCGGCTTGGTGCGGCGACCAAAAATATTGAGTAGCTGGGCTGCTTCTGCTTATGCCAGCCAGGATGCGATCACAGATGAGTTGTTGGAGATTTTTGTCACTCCCACTCAAGATCGAGATGCCGTCCGTGCTTTTATTGCCATTTTTAAAGCAGCAACTCGTGTAGACTACAGTCCCAGTGTGAAGAGAATATTGCCAACCTTACAAATTCCCATGCTTTTGATTTGGGGACAAAAAGACCGATGGGTTCCTCCAGCACTGGCTCAAACATTTGCTCAGTATAATCAGAATCTACAACTGCTGACTCTGGAAAATGTAGGGCATTGTCCTCACGATGAAAGCCCAGAACAGGTGAACAAAATTATTTTGGATTGGCTCGATGGATTGGTTGGGCAAAAGGAGTAGCGATGGCAATGCTGAGATTAGTCCCAGTGTCTTATAGTAAGACAATATTGTCATGCACCTCGATTATTTTATCTGCGATCGTTCAAAATATAAGGAAATACTGAGGAAGATAGTGTATGACACTTCGTATTGAAATGACTCCGGAACTTGAACAGCAGTTGCAGCAGGCTGCCGATAAAGCTGGTGTTACGCCAGATGCTTATATCGTTCGCCTTTTGCAGCAAAACCTTAAGCCAACTCACCGACTGCCAGACAACGAGGTAGAACTACTTCAAAGAATTGATCGCAGCCTGTCTCACATTGAGTGGCCACGCTATAGCAATTTGCTCTCAAAACGAAACGCCCAGACACTGAACCCAACTGAACATAACGAATTAATTGCAATCTCCGAGCAAATTGAACTTGCTAATGCTCAACGCATAGAAGCATTGGGGGAACTATCCCGAATTCGCAACACAAGCATCAACGACCTGATCGCCGAACTGGGGTTGGGGCAAATAGTGTATGCCTGAAGCCCGTGTCACACTCAAACAGCGAGCAATTGTAGCTAGACGGGCACGCAACTGTTGTGAGTATTGTCGGTCTCAAGACCGATACTCTCCCGATTCATTCAGTGTTGAACATATCATACCACTAGCTAAAGAAGGAATAAGTAATCTGGAGAATCTTGCTTTTTCTTGTCAAGGTTGCAACAACCGAAAGTACATCAGTATTGAAGCAGTTGATCCAGTAACGCAAGCAAACGTATCTCTCTACCATCCACGCCAAGAACTTTGGATTGCTCATTTTGCCTGGAATAAAGATTGTAGTTTAGTGATTGGACTAACACCCACTGGACGTGCGACCATCCAGAAACTACAACTCAACCGCACGGGTTTAGTCAACCTTCGCCGTATTCTGTTTGAACTTTGCGAACACCCACCCGATTTCTAATTTCATTAGAGAATTATTCGTGTCTACCTGCATCCGTCTACTGTCTACTGTTCATATATTCCCCAGTCTTTTGTTTGTGCACAATGTCAAAACAACTATGAATTCCTCTCCTAAAAATTCCCACCTAATTTAGAGGCATATTACCAAAGCTATTGGCAGAAGATGAAAGGTGAGGGTTTGTCGGGTTTTTCATTAGGTGTGCTTCGCGTACTCGTAAATCTCCCCCTTGTCTCCCGGAAAAATGGGAGAGGAATATCCGCACAAGCGATCGCCCAATTGATTAATGAAGATGAATATGTTGCCCTGGGAAGTGCTAGAAAACTGGCGGTCGTTCTTACAGCCAGAAGGAACAGGAGAACCCTTTTACAGTCTTTATCATTCCAGCTTCCGCCACTGGTTAAGTCAGCAAATTGCCATTTTCTAGCGGGATAACATCATGAAAATAGGAGTAGTCAATGCAGCGCCTCCCGTCTTTTGTTCTGGACAAGATATCTACAAATTTCATATTCCAAATAATTTCCCCGGAGATAAACGAATGACGGGCATGGATAGTCTGAGAAAGGGTTTCATCTAGCCCGGTAAATATCATCAATAATTCCATATTATCTTTAGCTATCTCTGCTGCGGTCACTCCATAAAGAGGACTACTCTCGTCAATTGTATGCATAACTGTCCAACTGAGGGAGAATAGTGGTGAGTGACTGCGAACCAGTGGCAGATCGTAAAATCGACGCATCTCATAACCTTCTGTAGAAATTTCACTACGTACTAAAGTTAGGTGGATTTGTGCTTCTAAAATCCAGTTTTCGCGTTCATTGGCAACGCGAAACATTAAAGTCGGCATATCGTTATAAGGAGTAATCACCGCCACACGACTAAACAAGACTCGCGCCCTACCAATAGAAAACCGAGCAAACATGAGTCCAGTTGCCATAGCCACGCCTAAAAGCCCTAATAGCGCTTCGATCGCCACTAGGACATTGGCGGAAAGTGTTTTGGGATGCATTACCCCGTAGCCGATAGTAGCCATAGTCTGGACGCTAAAAAAAAAGGTGTCTAGGAAGTTACCACGTCGTGCATGTTCAATGCCATCCCCTGTTGCTAAGTATGCCAAAGCAAACACGACGTTAAGAACTACATAACCTATACCGACAAACGCCAGAAACTTAGGCCAGGAAAGAGTCAGCAGCAAATGGTAGAAATCGCCCCAATAGAACTTAGGGACACCTTTACGCACTACGTTGAAGCCGCCATCACGATTCATTATTAGAGCTGGTGGGGCTTTTCGACGAAGGATTCTTTGACGGATTCTTTTCATCAATGACAGCTAGGTAAACTACCTATCCTAATTAAAGATTGCCAAAAAGTTCGTCCTTCGTGCGAGCGCTCTTCATCGCTCGGGGGGCATACCTTGAAAAGGAGTGGGATTGGTTTAAACAGGCAAGCGATCGCCGTTTTCAACTGCACCTAATGCCTTCAAAGAGGCTTTCTCTGCATCTGTCAAACCGGATATACCTGTAATGTTCATGCTTTCGTAAAGTCGATCTGATTTTAGCTGCTTTAGGCGGCGACACTTTTGGATGTCCCAAAGCTGAATACTTTCGTCTTCACCAGCACTGGCAAGTAACTGGCCATCAGAACTAAACGCTACGGAGCGGATTGCTGCTGTATGTCCGGATGTGAGATGGTCTAAAAAGTTACCTGTACTAACTGACCACAACTTGATAGTTGCATCACCACTTCCAGTAGCAACGATCTGTCCATCCGGACTAAATGCTACTGAGTAAACTTGTTTACTATGTCCAGCAAGAATATTCAGACATTTACCTGTGTTTATATTCCAAAGTCTAGCGGTTTGATCTTCGCTACCACTTGCCAAAGTTTTGCCATCAGAACTGAATGCTACTGACCAAACTATGTTTTTGTGGTCTGTTAAAGTCGTAATACACTGCCCTGTGTCAATATTCCAAAGCTTAACTGTACTATCAGCACTACCACTGGCTAAGATCTTACTCTTCAAGCAGAAAGCAACAGTCATCACCCAATGTTTATGTCCTTTTAATACTTTCAAGCATTGTTTCGTCTGAATATCCCATATTCTAATAGTACGGTCTTCACTACTGCTAGCGAGAGTTTTGCCATCAGGACTAAACACGACTGTCCACACCCAATTTGTATGTTCTTTTAAGGTGTGGATGCATTTGCTATTCCCAATGTCTCTAATATCCCAAAGCTTGATAGTATTGTCAGCACTACCACTGGCAAGAATTTGCCCATCAGGGCTAAAGGCAATAGAGCGAATGCGTCCTGTATGTCCTATCAAAGAGTGACATTTACTTGTCCTTAAATCCCAAAGCCCAATTTTGGAGTCATCACTCCCACTTGCAAGAATTTGGTTATTTGAACTAAATGCTACAGAATAGATATCACGAGTATAGCCTCGCAAAATATTCAGGCATTTTCCGGTTGCCACATCCCAAAGTCTTGCGGTTTGATCATCACTGCTGCTGATGAGTTTGCTGCCATCAGGGCTAAAGGCGATCGCCCACACCTGACTCTGATGTCCAAGTAAAGTTCTTAAACATTCACCCGTATCAATATTCCATAACTTAATGATCCGATCTTCACCGCTACTGGCAAGGGTACGTCCATCGGCTCTGAAGCGTACAGAGTAAACTTTTTTACTATGTCCGCGCAATGTTTTGATGCATTCTCCTGAGGAAATATCCCAAAGTTTGACTGTATGGTCTTCGCTACCACTTGCTAGTATTCGTCCATCTGGACTGAAATGAACAGAGTAAACACTGCCGTTATGTTGTGTTAAAGTTTTCCGGCATTCACCTGTATTTATATCCCAGATCTTAATTGTACCATCAGCACTGCCACTGGCTAAGATGTTATCTTCGTAGTCAGGCAGAGAGTCGGGAGGGATCGGACAAAAGTTAACTGCCAGAACCGCATTGGCGTGATCGCTTAAAGTTTTTAAACACTTTCCAGTGTTAATATCCCAAAGTTTAATGGTGCGATCTTCACTAGCACTTGCTAAGGTTTGACCTTGTGCGTCGAGGGCAACGGAGTAAACTTTATTTGTATGTTCTGTCAGTGTTCGCAGACACTCACCTGTCTCTACATCCCAGAGTTTGACAGTGCTATCTGCACTCCCGCTGACGAGAATTTTACTATCCAGACTAAAGGCAAATGCCCAAACCCAACCAGTATGTCCTTTGTAGATGTGAATTTGCCTAATATCTGAAGTCCGCCAGAGCCGAATTTCGCCATTAATCACACCTGTGGCAAAGAACTTTCCATTCGGGCTAAATCTGACTGCTATCAGACTTGACATTGTTTCAGTGAATACCGAGCTAGTCAGATCGGTGTTTTCCAAGCTAGTATTTTGTAAATTAACATCTTCAAGATCTGCCTGCCAAATTGTTAAATTAGAAAAATCACGCCCACTCAGGGTGAATTGAAGTTGACGCGACAGATTGATGAGATTACCAGCAGCATATCCTTTTTGCGGTGGAGACTGAGTTCGTAAGTTAGCTAACATTCTACGTAACTTGGGTTCGAGTTCTTTGCCAAAAATACTCAGTAACTTCTTCGCGATTGGTTCAAGGATCAATTGCTGTTGTGTGTTGCGGAGATATGAAAGTGATCGCGCCCTCATAAATGGGTAGGAATTGATGAAATCTTGTGTTTGTCCAAGTCTTATTTCTTGATAAGCTTCTTCGATCAACTGCTCTGTAACGTACTCCATGACGACAGATAAAGAGCGAAACCTCCCAGAATCGGCTTCTTTTTCAATGAGACTTCGCCGCAACAGAGACTCTACAGCTTCCAAAACTCTGGTTACTGGTTGTGGTGCAATCAGGCTATCCCTAAGTTCTGTCAGAGAAACATAATTGCGATAAATCGCCAGCCAATACATCAATTCTTTTTCTAAATCTGAGAGGCGATGGAATTGCTGGGCTAAAATAGTCCGAAAATCTCCGTAAATTGCTGTCTCTTGCTGAATTTGGTTGAAAAACTCAGCAATGTTATTGCTAAATAAGTCATAAACTGTGGTGGCAACCATTTTCAACGCTAAAGGGTTCCCTGAGTATCGTTCCACTAATTCGCTTAACTGAGCATCTGAACAAGAAAATCCTTTATCTTGAAGCATTGCCCTAGCTTCTTCAATGTTCAGTCCCTTAAGGTGCAACACTTTTACTGGCAGCTTTTTTCCCTCAAGTAATGCGACTTGCTTCGGCTTTTCCCGACTAGTCAGCAGCAGACAACTATCATGTGCCGCCTCAGCCACTTTTTTAAATAAGTAACCGTATTTCTCATATTCTTGTTTGTACTCTCCTGCCCATTCATAAGTTCTGTCTTCACCACTACGGAGAACAGCCTCCACCTTGTCTAAAATTACCAGACAACGATTTTCTTTCAAGATAGCAATCAGTCGCAGAATTTTGCCGTTATCGTTATCTGGTAACTCCAGATCAGCATCTTGAAGTAGAAAGTGTAGCAACTGTGTGAGAATCTCACTTAAAGGAGGAAGATTGTGCAGCGATCGCCAAAAGAGATAGTCAAAATCTTTCTGGACTTTTTTGGCAACTTGTGCTGCTAGCACTGTCTTCCCAATACCTCCCATGCCCAACACCGTCACCAATTTACAACGATGAGGAGCATCGTCCATAATCCACTGCTCTAAGTCAGAAATTTCCTCTTCTCGCCCCCAAAAACCATCTGCATCACCTGCCTCACCCCAATCTTGACAAGGCGTGTGACTAATTACCGAATTTGCTTGATATTGGGATAATAGCGTTTGCCTAAGGTTATTGAGTTTTTTATTACCACTACCGTCTATGCCAAACTTACGGTAGCTTTCTCCTAGTCTTTTTCTGACGGCTGCTTGGGAAATATTTAATTTGGCAGCTATCTCGGCACCCGAGCAATTCTTTAATGCCATTAGCAGGGTATCTCTCTCTGTTTTAGTCACACCACACTTGGTGGCTACCTCTGTAATGAAACTATCCGGAAGCTGAGACATATTGGCAACGCTCTCCTTTTTATCCTTGCTCCACACAATATATTAGTATGTGAGATAATCTTTTATAGCACTGACCAGCCTGAAAAAGACTATTTCTCCTAGCTCCAGCTTTTCGGTTTTGACTTGATTTCTCTGCGATCGCGGTGAGAAGAAGTATATTCGTTGAAACTTCGCACTTTCCAAATGTCATGTTTTACTGACATTTTACCGCATAAAAAGTTGTTGGCTTGAGGGAATCAGAAACTCGATTTACAGGTATTTAGTCCCTAAAAATCAAAAAAACGTGTATATAAGGGTGATTTCTAGCCTTTTATCGAGTTAATTTTAATTTTTCTCCAGTATAACAACTGACTTTCAGTAGATAAATATGATATGAAACTTTGACTTTCTAAA
>CAZZVG010000092.1:0-7425 GCA_964657295.1 Iningainema sp.
AACACTGGACACTGAACATGATGATTGATACTGCAATAGAAGCTATTGTTGCCCGTGAAATTCTTGACTCGCGAGGTAGACCAACTGTAGAAGCAGAAGTGCATTTGGCAAACGGTGTTATGGGATTGGCGCAGGTTCCGAGTGGTGCGTCTACTGGCACTTTTGAGGCACACGAATTGCGAGATCAGGACAAAGCTCGTTATGGGGGTAAAGGTGTACTCAAGGCAGTGCAAAACATTAAAGAGGTCCTCGCCCCGAAGCTGTTGAATATGGATGTCCTCAATCAAGAACTGCTAGATCGTTCGATGATTGCCTTAGATGGTTCTGCTAACAAGTCGAATCTAGGTGCTAATGCAATTTTAGCGGTATCTTTAGCTGCGGCCAAAGCTGGGGCTGAGTCTTTGGCAATTCCTCTCTATCGCTATCTTGGTGGTCCTTTGGCAAATTTATTACCAGTACCGTTAATGAATTTAATTAACGGTGGTGCCCATGCAGCTAACAACGTTGATTTTCAAGAGTTTATGATTGTACCTGTCGGAGCAACTTCATTCCGAGAAGCTTTGCGCTGGGGTGCGGAGGTGTTTGCCACTCTCAGTAAAGTGTTGGATGAGAAAGGTTTGCTGACTGGTGTAGGGGATGAAGGTGGTTTTGCCCCGAACTTAGAGTCAAATCAGGTGGCTTTAGAATTGCTAGTTGCTGCTATTGAGAAGGCAGGCTACAAGCCTGGGGAACAAGTCGCTTTAGCGTTAGATGTCGCCGCTAGTGAATTTTACCGTGATGGGCAGTATGTTTATGACGGTAAACCTCACTCACCCAATGAGTTTATTGACTATCTCGGACAACTGGTGGAGCAATACCCGATTGTGTCCATTGAGGATGGATTGCACGAGGAAGATTGGCAAAATTGGCAGTCGCTTACCCAAAAATTGGGTTCTAAAGTGCAGTTGGTAGGAGACGATTTGTTTGTCACAAATACAACTCGTTTGCAAAAAGGTATTGAGTTAAAAGCCGCTAACGCCATTTTGATTAAACTCAATCAAATTGGTTCGCTGACTGAGACTTTGGAAACAATTGACTTAGCAACTCGCAAAGGTTTTCGCTCAGTGATTAGCCATCGTTCTGGAGAAACAGAAGACACGACCATTGCCGATCTATCTGTAGCCACCCGTGCCGGTCAAATCAAGACTGGTTCCCTGTGCCGTAGCGAACGAGTGGCAAAATATAACCGTTTGCTGCGAATTGAAGATGAACTAGGCGATCGCGCGCTTTACGCAGGTAAAGTGGGACTGGGACCACGATGAATTAAAAATTAAAAAATTAAAAAAGGAGATTGTTGTCTTCCTTTTTTAATTTTTTATTGGTTAGGGATAAAATCCCAACTTCGGCAAACCTAGAGTCTCATCCCAGCCCATCATGATATTGAGACATTGAATTGCTTGACCCGCTTGACCTTTAATTAAGTTGTCAATTGTTGATATGACAATAACACGACCAGTACGCGGGTCAACCTCTATACTAATGAAACAAAGATTAGTACCGCAAGCCCATTTGGTTTGGGGATAAACGCCCGGTTCGCAAATTTTCACCCAAGGAGAGTTACGGTAGAAGGCTCTGTAAATCGTGATCAGGTCTTCTCGTACCAACCCAGGATCTCTTAATGTTGCATATATTGTCGCGAGAATGCCACGGACCATCGGCACCATGTGTGGAGTAAATTGGATAGTGACTTCGTGTCCTGCCAAGTCACTACAAATCTGCTCAATTTCTGGGGTATGGTGGTGACGAACAACACTGTAAGCGGAGATGCTGTCTGCCTCGGCTAGCAATAAGTTAACTTTAGCTTGACGTCCGTGACCAGATGTGCCAGACTTAGCGTCAATAATGGCGGTTTCTGGTACGATTAACCCTTGTTTGAGGAGTGGAGAAAGAGCCAAAAGGCTGGCAGTAGGATAGCAACCAGGACAGGCAATCAACTGTGCTTCTGCAATGCGATAGCGATAGAGTTCCGGCAATCCATAAACTGACTGTGCAGCAGTGACACTATCACTTCTGTGTGTACCATACCAAACTGTGTAAGTTGCCAGATCGCTGAATCGGTAGTCAGCACTCAAATCCAGTACCTTACATCCTTTTTCTAAAAGTAGCGGAGCGATTTGGCAAGCTTGACCGTTTGGCAAAGACAGAAAAACCACTTCACAACGATGAGCAATAATTTCTGGATCTACTGGCTCAATTTGTTGATGAACTGCATGAGCTAGATGTGGGTAGAGTTCCGCAAATTGTTTTCCTGCACTACTTTCTTCGCCTAAATAGACAAGTTCGACTGATGGATGATCCATCAGTAGTTTTACCAACTGCACTCCCCCATAATCTGACGCGCCAACAATTCCTAAGGGTACGCGTCTAAAATTGCCCATAATTTATGAAATCCTTATAAAGAGCTTAATTGGTAGGGGGTAGGTAGGCAACGGTCGCAGTCCTAAGTCCTGAGTAGAACCACCTGACGACGGCAGGCCATCAACTACCTACTTTTGGTCATGTTATCGAATCATTGCTACTCTAATTCTGGGTTCGTTGAAAAGAGCTACAATATAAGATAAGAATTTGTTAAAAAAATTTACTTTTTGTAGCTAGAAATCGTTTGTGTCGCAGCCTAACAATATAAAGCAGTCGCAATATCTCGGAGAACCTGATGCCAGTACTAAGGAGAACTCCAATAATATACTGGCTGACCATGACATTGCCTCCTCAAATCCGATCTTTAAATTCGATTCGATAGATGACGCTTTGGCCGACTTAAAAGCTGGTCGCGTCGTTGTTGTGGTAGATGATGAAAATCGAGAAAATGAAGGTGACTTAATCTGTGCTGCCCAATTTGCTACTCCAGATACGATCAATTTTATGGCGGTGGAAGCACGGGGGTTAATTTGTCTGGCCATGACGGGCAATCGTCTTGATGAACTCGACTTACCGTTAATGGTGAGTAATATTACAGACACTAACCAGACGGCTTTCACTGTCAGTATCGATGCTGCACCTCACTTGGGTGTTACCACGGGGATTTCAGCCGAAGACCGTGCCCGTACCATTCAAGTTGCGATCAACCCAGGAACAAAAGCTTCAGATTTAACTCGTCCGGGTCATATTTTCCCGATTCGGGCGAGGATTGGAGGTGTACTAAAAAGAGCAGGTCATACGGAAGCTGCTGTTGATTTAGCTCGACTCGCTGGGCTATACCCCTCTGGAGTCATTTGTGAAATTCAAAATCGAAATGGTTCAATGGCAAGATTGCCTCAGTTAATCGAGTATGCCGGATATCACAAGCTAAAAATTATCAGTATTGCGGACTTAATTAGTTACCGCCTTCAGCACGATCGCTTGATCCTCCGGGAAACTATTGCCGATTTACCAACTCAATTTGGTGTGTTCAAAATTTACGGTTATCGTCACACTTTAGATAATTCCGAACACGTTGCCATTGTCAAGGGCGAACCAACTGAATTTGACGACAAACCAGTGATGGTGCGAATGCATTCTGAATGTCTGACTGGAGACGCTTTGGGTTCTCTACGTTGCGACTGTCGAATGCAGTTACAAGCAGCACTGAAAATGATTGATAATGCGGGTCAAGGTGTTGTTGTCTATCTACGGCAAGAAGGACGGGGAATTGGACTGATTAATAAGCTGAAAGCTTATTCATTGCAGGATTTGGGATTGGATACAGTAGAGGCAAATGAGCGCTTAGGATTTCCCGCTGATCTACGAGACTATGGTATGGGAGCGCAAATGCTGATGGATTTAGGCGTACATAAGATTCGCTTAATTACCAATAATCCTCGGAAAATTGCTGGTTTGAAAGGGTATGGATTAGAAGTCGTGGATCGTGTCCCGTTGCTAATTGAGACAACCGATTACAATTCCTATTACCTAACGACCAAGGCGAAAAAGCTAGGTCATATGCTGTTACAAACATACTTAATGACTGTGGCTCTGCATTGGCAAGACGATCCAGAAGCACTGACAGAACGATACGAACGTCTAGAGAAACTGCGGCATTTAGCAAAGACTTATGACTTATTACTACAAGAAGAAGCACGTCCCCTTGCTATTGCTTTGTTCGATCACCCGTCCTTAACGGTACATTTAGGTTTCGATCAACCGCGACTTGCATCTGATGATTGGTATAAACAAAACGCTCATCCTTACGTACAGGCGATCGCCAATATATTAGATGAAATAGCAAATTTGCCTTACATTGAGAAGTTAGAATTTCTCATTTCTCCTGGTGTCGATCCCTTAAGTAACTTGCAGGTGCAATTGGATCGTCAAACCTTATTGCCAGGTTATTTGCCTTCATCTGTTTGTAACCAACAATTACAAACTCAGAAGATTTATAGTTTTGAGAAACAACAATAGCCATCTGAACGAAAATGTTTCGCCCAGTCCCCCACCTAAAAATACTAAAAAAATACCTACATTTTAGGTGGGGTAAGCGAAACCAATATAGAATGTGCAGCCACAATTAAAGCAATCACGTGTAAGGATAAACCCAAAACTCTAGAACCTAAAAAAAACGCACTCTTTATGTCAATTAGAGAGCGCACCATTAGCATGTTGTGTATCCCTTTGTTGTACTAGTACCACTAAGAATTTACAACACACTCACCTTTTTCCAGCCAGAAGCAAGCTTTTTAGTTGCTCTGAGTGGCTTCCATCAGTGGTGTCTGAAGCAAAGGTTCACTCACCACTGCCGCAGAATCTTCTGTATCTTTATCTAAACCTACGCCATCTCCAGTCAACAGTGTTTGCCAATCAGCTTTCAATTTTGGATTATTTGGAGCGGCAGCAAGTAAGTCAGCTAAAGTCATCAAAGTATTTTGCCAAATACCAGCTTGTGCATAAAGAACGACACGCTGCTCAGGCGTTGCGTTTTCTAGCTTCTTCACCAGTTGAAGATCGGGCTGAATGCGTTTAATATCACCCTCGACAACCTTATCATTGGAACGTGCTTCAGGACGGCAAATCACTGACAATGTCCAATGATACACCTTTCCTACCTCTAATGACTTTCCTGAAGGAAGGGGAATCCCCACCACTCCGGCTTGAGCGCTAGGCTTGTAGGATTGCTTGACTAATGTTTGAGTTTGATCGCGTACAACCATCTCTAGTGTGGATGCAGAAGTTTTGGGAACATAGAAGTAGAAAACAGGGCTTTCTAGTGTTGTCAACATAATGTTGGATTGAGGTACCAGAGCAGTCAGATGTTTGTTTCCTGGGGAACAATTTTCCATCGATCTCGATCCACCTGCTACACGCCTGCCAGGAGCTGTTAAATTAGGAGGGACTTTAAATAATGATGTGACTCGAGCTTGTAGCGCTGTACAACTAATGAGCCAGGATAAGCTCAATACTGTCGCAGTGATGAGCTTTGTCAGAAATCTGTGCTGTATATGGGTTTTCATATCTAATAGTAGTCTTGCGAAAACCTTGTTATTTTATTGGTTGGGAAGAGTTACTTACAGACAAACTTAAGAAAACTTCGTCTGTAAGTAAGTATATACTATACGAAAAACTCTCCACCTTACGGAGTCCGAAAGTTTTTTTGTCTGTTGATACAATACCGCTCTTAATCATCGGTAATTGGAAATTGGAAATTGATCATCATTTCTTCCTATTCGCCATGACTAACTTGCATCTTTGATTCAAGCGCAGTTACGCCTCTCTAGATATAACTTCAGAAGCTTGTACCTCAATTACGAATTCTGATTGACAAATTAGTAATTATTTCAGTAGACGTATCCGTGCTCATTGTGTAAATATCGAGATGGTGCCCTAAGACAACCGATTTGAGTTGACACCTAATATCGTGTTCGGTTAAAAACTTATTATATCTGTGTGTTCGGTAACGACACTCGATAAAATATCTATACAAAAATACTTGCATTCTTAATTCCGAAATGTTAGGAACTAAGCTTGTAGTTAAACAAAGACGTCAGTAGTGCCATCAGCCGTGAAACAACAATTCTGGATCAAATATTTTTGTATCGTCTCCATTGTTGCGTTAGTAATATCTGTTGGCTCGAATGTCATAAAACCAGCAGTACAGACAAATAGTAATAATATGATAGCACAAATCCAGTCCAATAGCGACTATGATAAAAATATGCAGTTGGGTTACAATGCTGTAAAGCAGAGAAACTACCAACTAGCATTGACTTATTTCCAACAGGCACTTTTAGCAAGACGCGATGATCGCTATGCAACGGTGGCTTTGAGGAATATTCAAACCTACATAGTACGCGATCAACAGCCGGGAGCAATACGTGGATTCAACTTCATCTACATACCGACTTTTGGTCAGCCTCAGAGGCTGGTACCAGCAGGAACGCGGGGAGCCTTTAAACAACATACAACATCTGATACATTATTGGGTGAGAATAGCCAGCAAATGAACCAAAGCAATAGTTCGGTTCAAACAGTCGTGCGAGACAACCCGATTCCGTCAGTAGCCGCAAAGCAGGATCAAGCTTGTACTCAAGGCAAGTTATTGATCACTGCTCTGATTCCTTTCAAAAATGAGCCTCTCATAACGACAGCAGCGCATCCAACCTTATTTTTTTACATTCCACAAACGAATGTACCAGCGTTATTCGTTGTGCAGGATGAAAGCAACCAAACAATTTACAAACGAAATTTTAACACTCCGAGTAAACCCGGAATTATTAACCTGAGTGTCCCTGCGTCAACATTACCAGCACAAATAATTGATAAAACTTATCATTGGTCCTTATCAGTGGCGTGCGATGCCTACGACGGTAAACTACGCAATAACCCGAGTCAGGACTTTGTTGTTGCCGGCTCAATTCAACGCATCGAGCCTGATCCCGAGTTGAAGAAGAAGTTAGGAACAGCAGATATGCAGCAACGTGCTGCTATTTACGCAATATCTGGACTTTTCCTAGATTCTTTAACAACATTAGCGCAGTTACGCCATGAACATCCTAATGATCACGATTTAAAGACTGATTGGGAAGACTTGCTGCGGACTGCGGGTTTAGAGGAAATTACTCAAGCACCATTAGTCGAATATTCTAAATAAGAATGACTTCCGAAATTGACAAGAAAGTTGTATTCTGGAAGCAGATATCTAAAGCAAGCTAACTTTCATCAATATATATTGGCAAACGACTTACTCAGAATGTTACGCCTATCGATTGTAAGTTTCTCGCTTATAGTTCGTGGCGTATAGCTTGACGCTCATTGAAATGAGCGTTCGTGTTTCATCCGTGGTTTAAAAACACACGGTTTCCACACCTATCGGAGTTTTTTAGATGAGCTAACCAGTTGACCACTACCTAGCTTAGTCTCAGTCGCTGTTTTAGAAATTTTCCCACAGAAAAGAAAGAGATCTAACTTCAACAAGCA
>CAZZVG010000092.1:7525-10827 GCA_964657295.1 Iningainema sp.
TCGCTGTTTTAGAAATTTTCCCACAGAAAAGAAAGAGATCTAACTTCAACAAGCAAGGTACTGAGCGTTAGAGTATCAAAAAATTCCCAGAAATCAACGGTTTCTTGTATCATGTGCTCGGTTAAATACCTATCACGAAAACTGACGCAGGCATGCGGAGCAGTTCTAATGATAGCAACCAATGGATTTGATAAAATATCACCTCCTTGAGAGATTTTAACAGAGGGTTGTATTGCGTGTTTTTACTTAAGGACAAATGCTCTCGATTCGACCGAAATCATAAGTGTTAATGTTTTTTACGTAAACTTCAAAACAGATGATTAGTCAAGTTTCAGAAAAAAAGATGCACTTGGTCAGGTGGATTCTAGCAATCGGCTGGCTGACCTTAATTCTTTCTCTATTCTACGATCCTATTTCTAGTTTGTTGACAGAACCCACTAATCTCATCAGTCCTTTTCGTCTTCATCCTGAAAAATACCTCGATCCATCAAGTTGCGTCAAAGTTCAGTCTGTGTGTCTGCCGCAAAAGGTCTACGGTTTAGGAGGAAGGATCTTTTGGGCAATAGTTCTGCCAATAGGGATCATGGTCTTGCTAGTATTTGGTCATGAAGTTTGGCGGCGGATCTGTCCACTGTATTTTTTCTCTCAAATTCCGCGAGCGCTAGGTATACAACGCAAACGTAAAGTCGTCAACCCAGAGACAGGCAGCGTTCGTTCCGAATTGGCGGCAGTAGAGAAAGAGTCTTGGCTCGGTCGCAATTACTTGTATTTACAATTTTTTCTGTTCTACTTGGGGTTGAATATCCGAATTTTGTTTGTGAATGGCGATCGCTTGGCAATGGCGATATTCTTGCTGTTTACAATTGCTAGTGCGATCGCAGTGGGTTATTTGTTCAAGGGAAGAAGTTGGTGTCAGTACTTTTGCCCAATGGCACCCGTACAAATGGTTTACACTGGTCCACGAGGTTTACTGGGCACTGAAGCCCATCTTCAGCCACTTCAGAGTATTACTCAGTCAACCTGTCGGACTGTTGATAGTTCTGGGCAAGAGAAAAGTGCCTGTGTAAGCTGTCAGTCGCCTTGTATCGATATTGACTCAGAACGCTCTTACTGGGAGGGAATAACCAGACATGATCAAAAGGTAGTCTTCTATGCATACTTTGGTCTGATGCTGGGATTCTATGTCTTTTACTTCTTATATGCGGGTAACTGGGACTACTATTATTCTGGTGTGTGGACTCATGAAGACGGGCAGTTAGGCACGCTCCTCAATCCAGGATTTTACATTTTCAATCACGCCATTCCCATTCCCAAAATTATTGCAGCTCCCCTGACCCTGTTTGTTTTTGGGGCAGCTAGCTATTTTGGTTTTCAGTTTCTAGAAAATGCTTATAGAGCTTATCTGAAGCGGAATAACAAATACCTGAATGAGGAACAGGTTTTGCACGTTTGTTTTGCAATGTGTGCCTTTATCTCTTTCAACGTATTCTACATGTTCGGTGGTCGCCCTAATATTAGCTTACTACCCGGTTGGGGAATTCTTATCCTCAATGCATTTGTTGTGTGCGTCAGTAGCCTGTGGCTGTATCGCAGCTTAGGGCGTAGCAAAGAGCGTCATGCCCGTGAAAGTCTGGCAAGTAATTTGCGTCGGCAATTGAACAAGCTAGCAGTAGACTGGACAAAGTGGCTAGAAGGACGTTCATTGCAAGACTTGCTTCCAGATGAGGTGTACGTTCTAGCGAAGGTTTTGCCTAATTTCAACAATGTAGACCGCGTGCGAGTTTATAAAGGAGTATTGCGCGAAGCTTTAGAAGAAGGAAATGTGAAATCTGCTGAGAGTTTGGAAGTTCTCAAGGATATGCGCTCTGAGTTGAAAGTGACTGATGAAGAGCATTATGCTGTCTTATCAGAACTTGGAGTGGAAGATTCCAGCTTACTCGATCCGGACAAACAACACAGTCACGAAAACACATTGCGGATAGAGAGCTATAAACGTGCATTAGAGTTGCTAATTTTAGAACATGTGGAAAGCGGCACATCCCTGCAAGAGATCATTCAGCAAAAGCAAAAGCAAATCATGGCATTGAGACAAGAGTATGCCATTAGTACAGATGAACAGGAGCAAGTCTTAACAGAGATGTTTAATCAAGACGGTTCACTGTTGCGGACAGCAGAAATGCTATTGGTACAGCTTCAAGACTTAGCCGTGCGTTGTCAGATCCTAGATCATTCAGCACCGCAGACGCCTGTTTATAACTTGCTGCGAAAAACCCTGCGGGAAAAGCAGAAACTGATTACGACTCAGTTATTCCGCATTTTAGAAATATTGGGAGACTCTCCTGAAGCTCTTGAGATTGCTCGTTCAATAGGTGTATTGGCGGCAAATGTTCTGGAAGAACTTGTCTACTCAAACAACGAGCAGTTCAGTTGGCAAAGGCTTTTGAGTCCGAGAGTCCTGTCTTGCTTACGTCGGCAAGAATCTTTAACTCAACCCGTCTCAATATCAACACAACTTGGCGATCGCTCAGCTTCACAATCAAACACCTATTCATTTGGAGTACCCACCCAATTAGGTGATCAACCGACAAATCGTCCTGAGGTTATTAACGATGTCCTGCTCGAACTCTTACAAGACTTAGATCCCTTAGTTCAAGCTGCCAGTCTTTATGCCTTGCATCAGTCAAATCCGGCTGGTAGCAACCAGCAAGCTCGCGCAATTCTAGAGCAAAATCAACATAAAGATGGGCTTTTACAAGAAACAGCGCAAAGAATTCTTGGTCAGAATCTGCAACAGAACGATTTGGGTAAGATCCCAACTTTCATTGCTCAAGTCAGAACAATGGGGCACACTGAGAGGCGGGTTTTCCAGCAGCCCGTAATTCAAGTTGGACGAGGACGCGAGAACGATATCGTGATTGTCGATAACCGTGTCTCCAGACAGCACGCCATCTTCTACTTGGATGAAAAAGGTGTCAGTGTTAGAGATTTAGGAAGCAGCAATGGTTTACGTATTGGGAAGGAACATCTTCGCGAGCAGCAGAAGCAATTGAAATCGGGAGACATTGTTCGATTTAGTAATGGAGAGGAGTTAATTATCCTTGTGCAATGGGAAATGCAACATGCTCAGGGAGAGACAACCACGGACTCTTTTGGCACCCTCGAAAAGCTGTTATGGCTTTATGGCAGCAGTTTCTTCCAAGGGTTAAAGCCAAAAGCTTTAATTCCACTGGCTCAGAATGCCAACGTGCGGGTTTACCGTCCGCAAGAAGAAATCTGTAGAGTCGGAACACCTGCTACTGAAC
>CAZZVG010000093.1:0-10714 GCA_964657295.1 Iningainema sp.
CTCTCCCTCTCCCCCTCTCTACTCCCTCTTGATATCGTGACTCAACCGTGTATAAACTGTTGCCAAAGCATTAGCATCACCGACGTTACCTGGAAATAGAACTACTGGTAAATTGGGATACTGAGTGTGATCTGGGGGAGTTATGACTATGGAACAACCAGCTAAAATTTGACCGAGTAAACGTGCGGAAGTTAATGCCAAACCGGTACTCAAAACATCGTTTGAGGTAATACCACCCTTACTAATTAAGAAGCCGATATCAGATGGCAACCCTCGGACAATATCCATTAACAAGCTTGAAACCCTGACTCCAAATTCCAACCGTGTTTCGACATTTTCAAAAGTCAGTTCTTGGCGGCTCGTATAAACCACTGGTGTTTTTCCAGAGGTGTGTACTGCGTAGACTCTTTCGTTAACCTCACTCAGCAGTGTAGCAGCTTGATTTGCGCGATCGCCAATTAATGGTGCGACATTAACTTCAATCCCCACCGTACCTTCAGCAAGCAATAAAACTTCAAGTTGCTGAGTCGTCTTTTTGACATGAGAACCCACAATAACTACACCCGGTTTTCCGCCACGTACGTACTGTGACATTTTTTCAGGAGCAAGCGGTTGCGGAGGTAATGCGGCTAAAGCTGTTAAGATGCTGGCGGCACTGCGAAACAGAAAGCGTTTTCCCTGACTCGCTGCTAATAACACATCTTGTGCAAAACGGTTAAGATCGGCTTGAGTTTCACCATCTACCACAGCACATTGGTTACCGTTAAGTTTCATTAAGCGTTCCAGACTACCTGCGCGAATATCGGCAAGTAGAAATCTTTCAACAGACTCGGCACAGATAAGTCCTTGAGTTTTTTCTTCTACATACTTGGGCAAGTAACTGTGATTGTAGGCAAAAACAGAATCACGGGCGAACTCAGTTTCATGTACTGGAGTTGGGATACCATCAATGATTAAGTAATGTATGCTGTCGCGGCTAATACGTCCGCCTTCAAAAAATGCCGGTACGAGAAAATGAGCATCAAATGGGCCGAGTTCTTGTGCAATGACATCAGTTTCAATGGGATAATGTCCCCGTAAAGTTGAATCAGAACGACTAACAACGAGAAAATCGTGAATTTTTTCAGCTTCTAACGCCACTTTCAGATTATGGCAAACTTCTCTAGTTACAGATGCTGCTAATTCCGCAGTCAGTGCTCTTGTATTCGTTAGCACAAAGAAGATGGGTGATTCATCTTGCAAACCGGAGCGTAAGGTTTCTATATCCCACCGCATTAACAGCAAGCAACTATGAACTGTTTGAGAACCTGTAGGATCATCATCGAGGACGATTATTTTGGGTTTTGTAGTCATTTTATCAACGGCGCGATTGTAATTTTCCGATCTGTGCTTCCACTGCAAAGGCTATCTGTAATGCTTGATTTAAGAGTTGAGCATATTCGCCAGAGCGATTGCTCACTTGCAAGGTTTGCAAATTTGCTAAATTATTGGCAATTAAGTCTTGGTTATTAACACGTGACTTTTTATTATCTCGCAAAATTCGTTCTATTTTCAAAGCTTGAACTAAATCTTCTCTAACAAGTTGCAAAGCAGCGACAACCTTCTCTCTGTCGTGTATGGTACTTTCAGCTGCTTGCTCCCCGTAAATATCTATCTCGTCGAGCACTCCATGATATTTCTCGACTTCATCCAAAAGACTCGTCAGCGTCTTGGGGAAGGTCAAACGCCGCCAAAGCGCTCGCCCAGCTACCACCGCAACTAGTACTACAATGAATAGAATAATTCCCACCGTCGGAGAGGAACCAATTGTTGGCAGAATAATAAACGCATAAGCAACCCCGACAATGATTGCAGTTACAACAAACACCACCAGTAATTCATTGAGCAAAAATCCTGATCCAGAATCGCGATTTCGCTTAGAAGAAGATGGGAGGAATCGATCTGGCTTCAATCCAGTCAAGCGTCTCAGTTCTCCCTTCGTCATTTCCAAGCCTATTAAATCTGGCTGCACAGGTATAGACTCCCGTTGAAGGTATTGCTATTTGGTTGAATAACTTATATATGTCCGTCGAATCACCCATAATTAAAGAACTCCTTTCCGCCTTAGGTGAATCGCGTGGTGGAGTGCAGTGTCTACAGAAATTATCCGGACATGATATTACGCAATAAATTCTCACAGTTATTTAGTCAGACGGGATGTTACGTGGATCAACAGTAGTGATTTCAGAAAATCGTTTGAAATCGTCTGTGTTAAAGGTTAGCAGGTGTGTGAGTTGATGAACGGTAGCAGCAGCGACTAAGCGCGTATCGTGAGTTAGTTTTCCTATGACCTGATACTTAACGACCAAATTTTCCCACAAATCATAAATTGCTTGTGTATCGGGACACAAAATAAAAATCCGCTTCAGTTTTTTAATTTCTTTCGCAGCCTTATCTGTGGACAAACCCAAGCCATTACTTGCCAATGTGCGTGTAGCCACCGCCCAGAATTCAATCAAATTCTGTGGGACGATACAAAGCACTATGCCTTGCGTGCGGAGTGCGACAAGCGCTCTACGCACGTCACCATGCATCGGATGACTCTTTTGTGCTAGACGTAATAAGATATTGGTGTCTACCAGATATCTCATAACTGGTTCTCTTCCCTTTCCTGGTAAATACTTTCGCGGCTAATGGCTTCATCTGAAAGCAATGGAGTTTTGCTAAAAGAAGCGCTGTTGACAAAATCCGCGATCAGCGCTTCCCATTCCTCATCTGTTGCTATTTCGTAAAATGGCTTCTCTGCAAGAGAGACATTGACATTTGGTATAGCGCTTGGATTCACCTCAATCTCCACAAACCAACCTGTTGCCAGTTGCGCTTCCAAAGCTGCTTTTGCTTTTGCAATCGCTTCTTCCTCTGTCCTACCTTCAACAGTCAAGTTTGGCATCCCAATGACTGATGCCACAAAGTGCTGCTTGGATTCATTCTGAACAAAGATTTGATACTGCATAATAGATCGTCCTCTCTTTCGGTGGGTTTGCTTATCTATAGTATTTTATTGCCATAATAGATATTTGCGCCCCTAGCCTTACAGTCCCAAAGTAGACTTAATCTGATAACACTGCAAAATTTACCTTAGACGGCATTCATCGAAATGATATCACCAACTTTGCTAGAAATTGACCACTCTATCCGTGCCTTATCATTAGAACAACAAATGTGGCTCTTAGAACGTCTTGTTCGGCACTTGCAGGAAAAGACACATACTTTTCCATTGAAATCTCTCAACATGGAAAAAGATTTAGCTGCTATGGCAAGCGATCCAGACATCCAAACGGAGATAGCCACAATTAATAAAGAATTTGCTGTTACTGAGATGGATGGTTTGGAAAAAATGTGAGCATTCAGCGAGGCCAAATTTATTTTGTAAATCTCTCTCCAGTTTATGGAAGGGAGCAAGCAGGTAAACGACCTGTTTTAGTATTATCAATTGATACAATCAACGACTTGCCTTTGGTTGTGACTGTAGTAGTAGGAACTAAAGGGTCTAATATTAGGCACGATTATCCAACGAATGTGCGTATTCCCCCAGAAGAGAGCGGATTACCAATAGAAACGGTTTTCATGTGTTTTCAAATACGTTCTTTGGATAAAGGGCGTTTTTCTACAGAAGCAGTTGGTCAAATTTCAGAAGTAAAAATGCTAGCAGTAGAAGTTTCTGTTCGCTATTGTTTAGGTTTATGAAACAATTGCTAAAGACCGTTTTCTAAGTTCTTTAGCCTCAGTTAATGTAGGTGTACACAGTTTTGTTTCCCGATCCAAGGTGGATGAGTAGTGAATGATCGTCATCATCATGCACCGGGGTAAACCCATTGGCAACGTCTATAGCCGGTTGCCAAGGCAAAATGCGATCGCTGCCTTGAGTTATCAGTAAAATTACGCTAACACTTTAGTGAAAAATATTGCCTTAATTGAAAGTAGGTTTGTTTACCTCTAGTGACGATTTCGGCGGCAATGCTCAAGGATGAAAGCACCATTACCTGATAACGAAAAACAGAGAATCGAGACACTTTTACAGTATAAAATTCTCGATACCCCAGCAGAAGAAAGCTTTGACGACCTGACTCGTTTAGCGTCGTATATTTGTGGAACGCCGATCGCTTTAATCAGCTTGGTTGATACCAACCGCCAGTGGTTTAAGTCGAAAGTCGGTTTAGATGCGCTAGAAACACACCGCGATGTCTCATTATGCGGTCACGCTATCCTACAAAAAGATGTTTTTACTGTCAGTAATGCAACTGAGGACGAACGGTTTGCCTCAAATCCATTAGTCACTTCTGACCCCAATATCCGGTTTTATGCTGGTGTCCCCTTAATTAACCCAGAAGGATATGCTTTGGGAACACTCTGCGTCATTGACTCCAAACCGCGAGAACTCACGGACGAGCAGGTAGAAGCATTACGAAGCCTCGGTCGCCAAGTCCTCAAGCAAATGGAACTGCGGCGAAATTTAGCCAGTTTGGCTCTCACAACTCATGAACGCAAACAAGATCAAAAGGTACGCAGACAATTCTTTAAACAAATTGCTGGCGGGTTTGGGTTAGCATCGGCAATTTTAGTGCTTATTGGTTTGTTTTCCTACCGGGAAACAAGAGTCTTTATCAAGCAAACTAATCAGGTTAGACAAACTGAAGAGAGAATCAACCGTCTCGAAGCACTGCTGTCAAGCATCAAGTCTGCTGAGATAGGAGAACGCGGTTACGTACTTACAGGAGAAGAGCGTTACCTAAAACCCTATCAAACAGCACTGACGAAAGTTGAGCCACAACTTCAGGAGTTGAAGAATTTAACAGCAGATAAACCCGAGCAACAAAAACAGATAGATCAGCTTCAACCCTTGATCACAGCCAAATTGGCGGAACTCAAGCAGACAGTTGACTTGCGCCGAAACGAGGGGATGAACTCAGCGCTACAGGTGATTCTCACAGATCAAGGAGAGAATCTTAGGGATAAAATCCGCCAGCTCATTCGTAGCACACAGAAGCAGAATCAAGAGTTGCTTCAACAGCAGTTAAAAGCAACAGAAATTAGTGCGAACAAGACAATTTTGACACGAGCGATCGCGATCGCCATGAGTTTAGGTGTTCTTACTGTTGTCTACTACTTCATCTACCGTGAGATCCTAGAACGCAAGCATACAGAGGAATCACTGAACAAGGAACGCAACTTTATTTCCGCAGTTGTAGATACAGCCAGCGCCTTAGTCGTGGTTTTAGATCCCCAAGGGCAAATTATCAGATTCAATCACGCTTGCGAGGAAACAACGGGTTACTCATTTGACGAGGTGAGAGGTCGGCCTTTCTGGAACTTTTTCTTACTTCCAGAAGAAATACAGCCAATGAAAGCAGTTTTTGAGCAACTCCGTTCTGGTCAAACGACTGAAGTGCTTTCTCAGCAGAAAAATTACTGGGTGACGAAGAAAGGAAGTCCACGGCTGATTACATGGTCAAACAGCATCCTACAAGATGATCTAGGATCGGTTGAGTACATTATCAGCACCGGCATTGACATTACTGATCGCCAACGGACCGAACAGCATCTCAATGCCCAATATGCCGCAACTAAGGTGTTAGCAGATGCCGCGACGATTGACGATGCCATTCCCCGAATTCTGCAAGCGATTTGCGAAAGTTTGGGATGGGATTTAGGGGAAATGTGGCTATTAGACGGATCTGCAAATATTTTGCGTTGTCTGGATATTTGGCATAAAACATCCCTAGATATACAAGAGTTTGAAGAAATCTCAAAGACGACAACTTTTGCCTTAGGAGTCGGACTACCTGGTCGCGTATGGGCTAGTTATCAACCTGTTTGGATCGTTGATGTCGCTCTTGATCCCAACTTCAAGAGATATCAAATAGCCGCTGAAGCCGGATTGCATACGGCTTTTGGTTTTCCTGTCTTTAGTGGCAATACAACCGTTGGCGTGATGACTTTCTTTAACAGGGAGATGTTGCAACCCGATACAGATCTGCTGATGGTGATGACTTCTATTGGCAACCAAGTCGGTCAGTTTATCAAACGCAAGCAGGCTGAAGAGGAACTTTACCGCCAAAATTTGCGAAGTCATCTGTTCACCGAAATCACCCTCAAAATTCGCCAATCCCTACACATTGAAGACGTTCTCCAAACTACAGTGATAGAGGTACGAAAGATTCTCAAGAGCGATCGCGTCTTAATCTATCAGCCTTTGCCAAATGGATCGGGAAGCATTGTCACCGAAGCCGTCGTTTCTGGCTGTACAGCCATCAAAGATCAAAACCTAATTGACTCATACTTGCGAGTAGAATACATCCAGCAGGACTATCTACAGCAGTTCCGACAACAACGAATTTCCACTATTGCTGACTTAGATTTGATGGAGATCCAAGCAAGTCATGTGGAATTACTGCAAAAGTTTGGAGTCAAAGCTAATTTGGTAGTGCCAATTCTCGTCAAAGAAGAACTTTGTGGTTTGCTAATAGTCCATCAGTGCGAGAATTCACGCCAGTGGTCGATTTTTGAAACTCATCTGTTACGGCAACTTTCTGATCAAGTGGGTATTGCCATCGCCCAAGCTCAACTCTTAGAAGCAGAAACTCGTCAGCGACAAGAATTAGAAGTTGCCCGTCACGAAGCCGAGTTAGCTTCTCAAGCCAAAAGTTCCTTTCTGGCAAATATGAGTCATGAAATCCGCACCCCAATGAATGCCGTGTTGGGGATGACTGGACTGATGTTGGAGACTTCCTTAACCCCAGAACAGCAAGATTTTGTGGAAACCATACGCATTAGTGGAGACGCCCTCTTAACCTTGATCAACGAGATTTTAGATATATCTAAACTTGAGGCTGGGGAGATGGTATTGGAAACCTTAGATTTTGATTTGTCTACTTGTGTGGAAGAGGTGTTGGATTTACTGGCTCCCCAAGCACATAAAAAGGGATTGGAAATTGCGGCGTTGATTTATCGTAACGTTCCTACCCATCTTCAAGGAGATGCTAGTCGCTTGCGGCAAATTCTGATGAACTTGATCGGTAATGCGATCAAATTCACCAGTGCCGGAGAGGTGGTAGTACGGGCTGAGTTGCGCTCCGAAACTTCTACGACAGTCACAATCCACTTTGAGATCAAAGACACTGGCATTGGTATCACCCAAAAAGATCAAGACAAACTCTTTAGTCCATTTACCCAAGTGGACGATTCCATTACCCGCAAGTATGGAGGTACGGGTTTAGGATTAGCTATTTGCAAACAGTTAGTCACTTTGATGGGAGGACAAATTGGCGTAGAAAGTCATTTGGGGCAAGGATCTAAATTTTGGTTTGATATTCCTTTTGCTTTTGCCAGCATGCCTGTTTCTCAAGTACAGGATAGCGGGGTTCTCATTGATCGACGTTTATTAGTGGTAGATGACAACGCTACCAATCGCAAAATTGTCTATCATCAAGCTACCCGTTGGGGTATGCATGTCGATGAAGCCGAAAGTGCTGTTGATGCTCTGAAAGCTTTACAGGAGGCAGTCAAGCAGAAGATCCCTTACGATGTGGTATTGGTGGATATGCAAATGCCTGAGATCGATGGACTGACTCTAGGAACACAAATTAAGGCAAATCCAGCAATTGCTGAAGTCTCTTTAATCATGCTGACTTCTACCTCTATCAATCATCGAGATGAAGGGCTAAGGGCACTCAACATGGGATTTGCCGCTTATCTAGTCAAACCCGTTAAGCCATCTCGACTACTCGATACGATTATGAATGTATTAGGAAGCCAGCCCAAACCAGAACACCAAGCAGATGCATTGAATAGCGATCGCCCTGAGGCGACGAGCATTGGCAGACAAGGGAACACGGAGAGAAAAACTGTCTCCGCGTCCTCTTCAGCTTCTCCTCTTAAATCCAAGTTAAGAATTCTGCTAGCTGAGGATAATTTGGTGAATCAGAAAGTCGCCGTGAAGCAGCTTAAGAGTTTGGGCTACGCTGCCGATGTTGCTGCCAATGGAAAAGAAGTTTTGCAGATGTTGGAAAAAATTCCCTATGATTTAGTTTTCATGGACTGTCAAATGCCGATTATGGACGGATTGGAAGCGACAAGAGAAATTAATCGAATGGATGAAAGCTCCTTTATCACCGGTCGTCGTCCGGTAGTCATTGCAATGACAGCTAATGCTATGAAAGAAGACCGCCAAATGTGTTTAGATGCAGGTATGGATGACTATCTTAGTAAGCCTGTATTAAAAGAAAAATTGGCAGCGACACTAGAAAGTTGGGCAGAGACAATCTTCAGCTCACAAGTCAGTGTGTCCAATCAGAGTTCTCCCAATCCTGACGTTTCCACTGATCCCCTCATTGATTGGGAACACCTGCACCAGCTATCGGAAAACAACACTGAATTTGAATTAGAGCTATTGCAAATATTCGTTGAAGATACTCGGTCTCACCTAGAAGTCACTAAGGCGGCGATCGCGAATAATGACTTTCAACAAATCATGCGCGAAGCTCATCATCTTAAAGGTGCTAGTGCTAATGTCGGAATCACACTCATGCGAATAGCTGCAGAACAATTAGAACAACTTGCTCGTCACCAAGAGCGTAGAGGTTCTGCTGAGATAATATCACAATTAGAAGGTTTTGTCAACCGCATTGAAGCTTGTGCAAACTCATTTGATTCTTAAAGAAACACGGGAATGGGGAGTTAGATCGTGTTCGCTTAAATTGTTCGGTTAATAGTTAATAGTTAATAGTTGATTGCAATTAACCATCAACCATCAACAATTAACAAACGAAAAGATTCAGTAATCTGTTCACTGTTAATTTCCCATGTGGATGCGGTTTTCGACTTCAGCAAACTTATCTTGTGCTATTTGTTCGGTACCTAATAGCGAAATAACTATTCCTACCAAAAACGCTAGGGGAATACTGATTAAGCCGGGGTTTTTCAGCGGGAAGGGGGCTGAAGCGTGCTTGAGAATAGTGACTTGAATAGTCGGTGAGAAATAAATGAACACCAACGAGGAAAGCGTACCTACTAACATACTCGCTACCGCACCATTGGTGGTGAAACGTCGCCACAGCATCGACAGGAGTAGAGCGGGGAAGTTGGCAGAAGCGGCGATCGCAAATGCTAAACCCACCATATAAGCAACGTTTTGCCCTTTAAACAAAATACCCAGCAACATCGCCAACGCACCTAAAAACACTGTTGCGAAACGGGCTACTTTCAGTTGTTCTGCCTCGTTAGCATTTTCAGTGCGTACCACATTCACCCATAAATCATGAGACAATGCCGCAGCACCTGAAAGCGTTAAACCTGCCACAACTGCTAAAATCGTAGCAAAGGAAACAGCAGCAATAAACCCCAAAAAAGCATTACCACCCAGGAACAGCGCTAAAATTGGTGCTGCCATATTACCACCAGTGCCAATTTGCTTGATAGCGTCTTGACCTACCAATACCATCGCTCCAAAACCTAAAATAAAGGTGAGGAGATAAAAAGTACCAATAAAAGCTGTCGCGTATGTGACTGAGTTTCGAGCTTCTTTAGCGTTGGGTACAGTGTAGAAACGCATTAGAATGTGAGGTAATCCAGCTGTGCCGAACATCAGTGACATCCCCAAAGATATCGCATCAAAAGGATCGGAAACTTGTTTACCAGGAGCTAATACACCTTTGTACTTAGCTGCCGCAGCGCTAAACAGTGTCAAGGGATTGAAGTCAAATCGTGCCAACACCAAAACCGCTAGCAAGATAGTTCCACCCAGCAACAAAATTGCTTTGATAATTTGTACCCAAGTCGTGGCAATCATGCCACCGAAAATCACATAAGCCATCATCACACAGCCGACGATGACAACAGCTAATTCGTAATCTAACCCAAACAGCAGCTTAATCAGTTCGCCCGCACCTACCATTTGAGCAATTAAGTAGAAGCTGATTGTTGCCAGGGTGCCAATAGCAGCTGCGACTCTTACTGGCGCTTGCCGCAAACGATAAGCCACCACATCAGCAAAGGTGTACTTGCCTAAATTACGCAGTGGCTCAGCTATCAAGAACATGACAATCGGCCAGCCCACCAAGAAACCGATAGAATAAATCAAGCCGTCAAAACCATTGAGTGCTACTAGCCCAGTAATGCCTAAAAAGCTGGCTGCACTCATAAAATCCCCTGCTAATGCCAGCCCATTTTGCCAACCGCTGATATTACCCCCAGCTGTATAGAAGTGGGATGTACTTTTTGTTTGTTTTGCGGCCCAGTAGGTAATACCCAAGGAAAAGGCAATAAATACAAAGAAGAAAAGTATAGCTAATGGGTTGAAGTGACCGAGACTAGCAAGATTAACTTCAGCCAGTGGAATATTATACCACAAATTATTCATATTGTTGATTATTATTCACAATTAACCATTCCCTTTACTTGCGTCTAAGTTGAGCGATTTTATCGTCGTAATGATTGTTTGCCCAGCGCACGTAAATAAAAATTAATATCCATGCAGAGATAATGACTAGCGCTCCCAGCAAAATACCAAGGCTGAGTCCTGGAAGTACTAATGACCCTAAAAGCGGCTTATTGAATGCAATTAGTAGAATAAAGCCAAAGTAAATAAACATCATTGCGCCACTAAGTATCAGAGATACCCGTTGTCGTTGGGCTGCGAGAGCTTGGAGAGCTTTTGTGCGTTCCATTTTTGCTTTGT
>CAZZVG010000094.1:0-10649 GCA_964657295.1 Iningainema sp.
TAGGGTGTAAACTAGCCCTTGGGCGTGGGCAAGAATTGAAACCATTTTTCTTGCTTAATTTAGATACATTTCAACGCCCTTTTTCTCATATTTTGGACACCAGCGTAAACCTTGGTCGAATGATGAATATTTACGATCGCCTGAGTTGATGAGCAGGCCAAACATGTCGCATCCCCAAGTGCACATTTTTCCCCTTCTACGAAACTTCCCCTTCTTAATAGTTATATTTGTAACTTATAAGTACTTAGTTTTACCTGTTGTTCTGATGTCTCACTTTTGTGTTCTTTATGTGCATCTTCGGGGTTTATCCTTACAGGTGCAAGATATAAGGCTCCCCTTGTCCCCCTTGTTCATAAATCAAATAGGACTGCTATAACTCACAGCGCTTGCTAGAATTCCCAAAATTTTGGCAGGATTTTTGATCGAATACTCATCCAAGTCAATGATGGCTGTTTTCCCTTCCAACTTCAGGAATAGCCAGTTAGTTCCAGTTGTGACTGTTCCGTAGATAACCTTACCACCATCACCCTTTTTCTCATTGAATATTTGAGCCGCAACCATTTCGGCTAAGCATTGCCCCAAGCCCCCATTAATATCCTCTTTTTTTGCCTCAACAACAATTATTACGGGTGAGCGAATAGCAAAAGTCTCAGAGGATTGTGTAATTAAAAAGTCACAGTAACCGTTTAACCCCTGTTGAGGATCGACATTAAAATCTATTCCTGAGAATAGATTTACGGGCTGCTTCAATTGTCTTCTTAAGTCAGCCAAAAGTGGGAAGATAAAAGCTTCAGAACGAAGTTTCTCATTGTCACTGGCTCTTAGCAATGGGAAATATTCTGTCAGGATTTGCTTTAACAGAAGACTTGGCTCTAGTTCTGGAACATCTGCGAAAATGCCCATTCGTTCCTCGGTATTTAAACCGAATTTGTCAATGACTTCCGTAAAAGAAAACTCACTGTAGCTCATAAAATTTCCTTCTCTAATGATGTGCCAATTTCCGTAAAATAACTCTTCTAAATCGGCAAACGACTAATATCTTGATTGCAGCCAATAACTACGATCGCTGAACCTTGCGATAATCGCACACTAGGGTCAGGATTAATTTGCAATTTGCCATCCTGACTGACAGCCAACAAATCCAAACCATAGCTGTTAAGAAGTTGCAATTCGGCGATAGTTTTGCCGGAAAATTCATCAGGCAAAATTAATTTTGCAATACTGCGATCGCAGTCTAAATCAAATCTGTCTACGATCGCTGGTTGGGTAAGCGATCGCCCCAGCGCACAACCCGCCTCGTATTCTGGATAAACAACATAGTCTGCCCCAACTCGCTGCAATAACTTACTATGAATTTCTGAGGAAGCTTTAGCAACAACGTAGTGAACACCTGCTTCCTTTAAATTCAACGTTGTGATAATGCTTTCTTGTAAATAATTACCAATAGCAACAATAACTGTTTCAAACTCAAAAATCCCGGCTTGTTTCAGGGCTGCGGGTTCGGTAGAATCTAGTTGTAAAGCATGGGTAGCTAGCTGTTCATTCAAAACTTGAGAAACTCGTTTTTTATCAATGTCAACACCCAAAACTTCATATCCTAACTTATGGAGTGTTGAACATACTGCTCTTCCAAAGCGTCCCAAACCAATAATTGCAAACTCTTTATTGTCTCGCGGCAAACTGCGGAAAAAATTTAAAGAGAACAGATTCACACTTTTTCACTTTAATTTAATGAATTAATGCTCAATACGGTTCAGTTAGTAGTGTTCACGGGCTGAAGATCCCCCCAACCCCCCTTAAAAAGGGGGGCTAGTTCCCCCCCTTTTTTAGGGGGGCTAGGGGGGATCAACGCCTTAACTGAACCCTATTGAGTTAATGCTTACCCTATTAACAAATTTTCCTCTGGGTATTCAACTACACTAGGGGGAGAATCTCCTATGACAGCAGACATAAAAAGTAAAACGCCAACTCGTCCAATGTACATAGTTACAACTAATATCAGCTTAGCAGGTACAGATAAAATCGCCGTGATCCCAGTCGAAAGACCAACAGTAGCAAAAGCTGATACAACCTCAAACAGGATTTGCAGAAAATTCAACTCTAAATCAGTGAATGCAATTAAAGTCGTAGACAACATGACAACTCCCAGTGAACCAACTGCCACACCAACAGCTTTTAAAATTAAAGATACTGGTATTTGACGCTGGTACATCAAAACTTCCTCTTTACCTTGTAAAATCGCTGTGGTACAACTGGTGAGAATTCTGAGTGTCGTCGTTTTAATACCACCACCCATACTACCAGGACTTGCACCAATAAACATGAGTGCGATCGCAATAAATAACGAAGCAGTATTCAGCTGAGCAATATCAATAGTATTAAAACCTCCTGTTCTGGTAGAAACAGATAAAAATCCTGCTACCATCAGTTTTTCTGATAAACTCAAATGACCAATTGTATCCAAATTTTTAAACTCAGTTATGTAAAAAGTAACTGTTCCAAAAATTAAAAGTACAAGTGTTGTGCTAGTGACAACTTTAAGCTGAAGAGAAAATATCTTTTTTTCTGGGTTCTTAATGATGCGATCGCGCACCCATAAAAACATCTCAGATATGACTTGATAACCAATACCACCAAAAATAATCATCAAAGCAATTGCTACATTTAATAACACCGATGACTGGTAGCTAATCAACCCATCCTTAAATAAGCTAAAACCAGTATTAGCCCAGGAATTAATACTATAAAAAACTGCCAACCATATTCCCTGTTTCCAACCGTAATCTGGTAGAAAAACCGGGAAAATTAGAAAAAATCCGAGGATTTCAAAAATAAGTGTAGTAGCAACAATAGAGCGAACCAATTGTAAACTTCCCTGTATCCCTGGTTTCTCTAAAGACTGTTGTAGTGCAATTTTGTCTTGCAAACCAAACTTACGACCTAACAACTGTAGCAGGAAAGTTGTGGCAGTCATGTAACCCAGTCCCCCAACCTGCAAAAGAATCAGAATGAGTAGTTGTCCCCAAAAAGAGAAATATGTGCCGATATCTACCACCGATAAACCCGTGACACAAACTGCGGAAGTTGAGGTGAACAGTGCCACAATTGGGTCATTCCACGTACCAAGGCTGGTAGAAAAAGGCATCATCAGTAAGATAGTACCCACAGCGATAACTGCCAAAAATCCTAAGCAAATTGTGCGAGAAACAGTCATGTTTAGGTAAAAATTATCACAATTATGGGCAGTATGGTCAGGGTTTACTCTTATTTAAGGGGAGCCAGCGCGAATGACGGCTTTCCCAAGCTACAGGCGACTGGCGTGGGATCTAGCCCCAATTCTGGGTCGCTACGCGGCTCTCTCCTACCCAAAAAGATAACGGGACTCGTCAGGCGCTTAATAACGTTTTCTTCAAAAATCTTATTCTAACTTAAGTATATTATCGTTAACTTTGTAGTTTTTTTGGGAAATATATATTTAGTCGAGGATTGTGATTGGCATTTTTAACACATTAAAAAGATGAAAAAAGCTAATAACTGTAACAAAGTGGAAATGAAATTCAGTCAAGTGTTATCCCTTAGTATCGATTTGATTTGTATTATTAGTTTTGATGGTTATTTCAAGTATTTAAACCCAGCATGGACAAAAACGCTAGGTTGGTCAGTAGAGGAGCTTCTTGCCAAACCATTTATTGAATTTATTCATTCTGAAGACCGAGACGCCACTATTTTAGAAAACCTAAAACTGGTAACTGGTATAGATCCAATTGGATTTGAAAATCGCTTCCTTTGTCAGAAGGGTTCCTACAAATGGTTGTCATGGAATGCAACTGCATCCAGTGAAGAACAGTTAGTTTACGCAGTAGCTCGTGACATGACTTCTCATAAAGAGAGTGAGATAGCACTGCAACAGTATGTCAAAGAATTAGAGGCTTTAAAGGTTGCCTTCAATGCTCATTCGCTTGTTGCTATTACTGACATAAAAGGGATAATAACTTATGCAAATGATAAATTTTGTGAAGTTTCTAAATATTCAATAGAAGAACTTTTAGGACAAGACCACCGGATTATCAATTCTGGTTATCACTCAAAAGAATTCTTTGAGAATCTCTGGAAAACTATTTCCCAAGGAAAAATCTGGAAGGGAGAAATTAAAAACAAAGCCAAGGACGGTACTTTTTATTGGGTAGATACTCTAATTGTCCCGTTCTTGAACCATAATGGAAAACCCTACCAATATGTAGCAATTCGTACAGACATTACCCAGCGTAAGCTTTCAGAGCTTGCTTTGTTGGAGCGATCGCGCCTGTCACTGATGAGTGCAGAAGTCAGCTTAGCCTTATCTGAAAGTGGCACGCTTTCGGAAATTCTCCAGCACTGCACAAATATCATATCTCATTACCTCGAAGTCACGTTTATTTGTATCTGGACATTGGAGCGACAGACAAACCAGCTACAAATGCAAGCAGGCGTTCACTGCATAGACGCTACCTGCAATGTCTTGAGTGATACCAAAGGCTTAAGCGATCACATGGTCCTAGCCAACAGCATCGTTAGCTTAATGACTCAAAACCATCAAGCTATTGTGAATGAAGAAAAATTTCTTGAACACACATTATCAAATGTTTGTTTTTCTGCCTATCCGTTGATTGTAGAGAAGCAATTAATAGGTATAATAGTTTTGTTTAACCAGCAGTTATTTACCGAGCCAACCCATAACCTATTAAATTGGATTGCGAATAACATTGCTGTGGCAATTGACCGAGTCTGGGCGCGGGAAGAAGTCTTCAGCCGTCGAGAAGCTTTACTGTTGCGTCTAGCTAGCCAAATCCGCAAGTCTCTTGACCTGGATACTATCCTAGAAACTGCTGTCAATGAAATTCGCTGGTTGTTACAAATTGACCGCTGCTACTTTCTCCAGGACTTGCAGAATACCCCTCAACCAACTCTTACTATCACCCATGAATCACGGAATCCTGACTTACCAACTCTGCTGGGAATTCCGCTTCAAGAAAGCAGTTTTTTGACAAAAACTCTTCTTAACGAGGAAGTTGTTTGCATTGAGGATGTTAACAGTGAGTTTCATCTAAACAATGATCTGCAAGAACTCTTAGCTTTGGGAATTACTGCTCAACTACTATTACCAGTAAAGAATAATTCAGGGAGGTTTGGAGCAATTGTTTGCAGTCATTGCAGTGGCGAACGTGTTTGGAGTAACAGTGAAATTGGACTGCTGGAAGCTGTAACAGCTCAACTAGCAATTGCTATTGACCATGCTCAGCTTTATAACCACAGTTGCGCTGTAGCTTTAGCCGCCCAAACTCATGCATCCAAGCTTTCCGAAGCCTTGCAGAAGTTGCAGAACACTCAAGCTCAACTGATTCAGCAAGAAAAAATGTCTAGCTTAGGGCAATTAGTGGCTGGAGTTGCCCATGAAATCAATAACCCAGTTAACTTTATTCATGGCAACCTAACCCACGCTAACGACTACACCCAGGATTTGTTGGAGCTATTACACCTCTATCAGCAACTTTATCCCAACCCCAACCCAGAAATTCAAACTTTCTCTGAAGCTATCGACTTGGAATTTATTACTGATGATCTATCCAAACTCCTGTCTTCAATGAAAATGGGTACTAATCGTATCCGTGAGATTGTTCTAAGCTTGAGAAACTTCTCCCGCCTTGATGAAGCAGAGAAAAAGTCAGTAGACATTCACGAAGGGATTGACAATACGCTACAGATTTTACGCCACCGCTTAAAACAAACTGGTAGTGGACTTAATATCAGTGTCATCAAAGAATATGGAAATTTGCCCTTAATTGATTGCTACCCAGGGCAGCTTAATCAGGTATTTATGAATATTTTGACTAATGCGATCGATGCTTTAGAAGAGGGAGTGGGGAGTAGTGAAGATGAGGGGGATGAGGAGGTTAAATTGACGGACTCATCTCCCGCAACGACCACATTTCCCCCTACTCCCTCCATTCGGATTTATACTGAAGTTTTAGACAGCAATTTTGTTGCCATCAGCATTGCTGATAACGGGGCTGGCATGACGGAAGCAGTTAGAACACGATTGTTTGACCCATTTTTCACGACAAAGCCAGTGGGCAAGGGAACAGGACTAGGATTGTCAATCAGCTACCAAATTGTCGTAGAAAAGCGTGGTGGAAGTTTGAAGTGTCTATCACAACCAGGACAAGGCACGGAGTTCTGGATTCAGATTCCAGTTAAATCAACTTGGTGATGTGTAGAAAGCGGGGCGTTCTACACGTCTCTCAGTTCTCACCACCCCTACAAGAAACAGCAATTAATCTGTATAAATTAAGACTAATATAGTCAAGGTCAGCAGGGTTTGCTCTCCTGAAAAGCAAAAACACCCAAGGTAAATAAAAACTCACATGGTACAGTATGTGATTTATTTGAATATAGCTTTGCCTTAACCCTGCTTTTTTAATGAACGCAACACTTTACCAACAAATTCAGCAGTTTTACGATGCCTCATCTGGTCTGTGGGAACAGATATGGGGCGAACATATGCACCACGGTTACTACGGTGCAGATGGGACGCAAAAAAAAGACCGCCGTCAAGCGCAAATTGATTTAATCGAAGAACTCCTCCAGTGGGCAGGGGTGCAGCAAGCAGAGAACATTCTCGATGTGGGTTGTGGAATTGGTGGTAGTTCTGTTTACTTAGCAGAAAAATTTCATGCCAGAGCAACAGGAATTACTCTGAGTCCCATGCAAGTGAAGAGAGCGACAGAACGCGCACATTCGTTTGGTTTGACTGATAGATCTAGTTTCCAAGTTGCAGATGCTCAAGCAATGCCCTTTGCTGACAATTCTTTTGACTTGGTTTGGTCGCTGGAAAGTGGTGAGCATATGCCGGATAAAAGGAAGTTTATACAGGAGTGCTACCGGGTACTGAAACCTGGTGGAACTTTGATTATGGTGACTTGGTGTCATCGACCGATGGATACACCACTGACTACTGATGAGCGAAAGCACTTGCAGGAGATTTATCGGGTGTACTGTTTGCCTTATGTGATTTCTTTGCCAGAGTATGAAGCGATCGCCCATAAACTTGGGTTGCAAAATATTCGTACTGCTGATTGGTCTAAGGCTGTGGCTCCGTTTTGGGATGTGGTGATTGATTCGGCGTTTACTCCAAGTGCGATTTGGGGTTTGCTGGTTTCGGGTTGGAGTACTATTCAAGCGGCTCTGTCTTTGGGGTTGATGCGTCGGGGTTATGAGAGTGGGTTGATTCGGTTTGGGTTGTTGTGTGGAAATAAGTAAACGAACCGCAGAGGCGCAGAGAGCGCAGAGAGAGGAGAGGATGAGTCAGGTTTCGCAGCAAGGGTTTGAGGGTGGTTGGTTTTATGCTTTTTGGAAGTTTTCGCGTCCGCATACGATTATTGGTACGAGTCTGAGTGTGTTGGGGTTGTATTTGATTGCTGTTGCTGCTGGTAAGGGTAGTTATTCCCTATTCCCTCTTTTGGGAGCGTGGATTGCCTGTTTATGTGGCAATGTCTATATTGTGGGGCTGAATCAACTTGAAGATGTAGCGATTGACAAGATTAATAAGCCTCATTTGCCTCTTGCTTCTGAGGAGTTTTCTAGGGCGCAAGGCAATTTGATTGTGGTATTTAGTGGGATTTTGGCGCTAGTTTTAGCGTTGCTTTTTGGACCGTTTTTGTTCGGTATGGTAGCTATTAGTTTGGCGATTGGTACGGCTTATTCTTTACCGCCAATTCGCTTGAAGCGGTTTCCTTTTTGGGCAGCGCTGTGTATTTTTTCTGTGCGGGGGGCTATTGTTAATTTAGGGCTGTTTTTGCATTTTAGTTGGGTTTTCCGACAGAACCTGTCAATTCCGGCTGCGGTATGGGTGTTGACGGTATTTATTGTGGTATTTTCGTTGGCGATCGCGATCTTTAAAGATATCCCCGATCTGGAAGGCGATCGCCAGTACAATATTACTACTTTGACTATCCAATTCGGTAAGCAAGCAGTTTTCAATTTTGCTTGCTGGGTGTTAACTATCTGTTATTTGGGGATGGTTGTGGTTGGTGTGCTGCGCTTTGCTGAGGTGAACTCAGTTTTCCTTGTGATGACTCATCTCGTGGCTCTGTTGTTGATGTGGTGGCAAAGTAGGCAAGTGGACTTGCAAGATAAAAGTGCGATCGCCCAGTTTTATCAATTTATTTGGAAACTCTTTTTCATCGAATATCTGATTTATCCTATCGCCTGTCTTTTGGGTTAAGACAATGCTAGAAACCTTTCATCAAAATGATATTATCGCCATCGTTATCGTCATTTTTAGTATTTCAATGCTTGCTTATTTCTCTTGGAAAACATTGATAACTTCCAATTATTTTCAAAAAGGAGTCACTCTTTATCAGCAAAAAGATTACGAAGGGGCAGAAGCAGTTCTTCGGAAAGTAATTTCCCTAAATTCTACTAATGATGTGGTTCATTTGCTATTAGGTGATGCTTTGATGCAGCAAGGCAAATTAGAGTCAGCGACGCAACAGTTCCAAGAAGTGATTCGCCGCGCTCCTAAAAAAGTTGATGCATATTTACGCCTATCAAATATTTTGATAGAGCAAAAAAAGAAAGAGGAAGCAATTGTAACTCTGCAACAAGCTAGAGACTTATTCCAAGCACAGCGTCAACCCCAACAAGCTGAACAAATTCAGCGGTTGTTGGAGAAAATTGGGTAATTGCTAATTGTGAGTCCAGTCCCTACGGCGGGAAACCCGCCGTAGGGAACTGGCGAACCCGAAGGGCTAATTGCTAATGGCAATGAACAATTAGCAATTTAGATTTTACCTACGTGATTGTGACCCTGATTGTACTGTTTGGGGGTAAACTAATTACCCTATTTTCAACATAGAAAACATGACTGAACAAAGGGGCAAAGTTTACCTCGTAGGTGCTGGACCTGGAGATGTGGCATACCTGACGGTACTCGCTTATAATCTTTTGGGAGTTGCTCAGGTGTTGGTTTATGATGCTCTAGTGGATGCACAGTTGTTGCAATGTGTACCACCTAATTGCCTGAAGTTGGATATGGGCAAACGTGGTGGCAAACTCAGCACCTCCCAGGCTGAGATTAACAATTTATTGGTAAAGTACTGCCAACAAGGAAAATTAGTTGTTCGCCTCAAGTCGGGCGATCCGTTTATTTTTGGTCGCTGTAGTTCCGAAATTGAGGCGTTGAAAGCAGCAGGTTGCGAGTTTGAAGTCGTACCAGGCATTTCCTCGGCTTTAGCAGCGCCATTGCTTGCAGGTATTCCCCTAACAGATCCAGTTCTAAGTCGGTGTTTTGCGGTGTTTACAGCTCACGAACCAGATGTTTTGGATTGGGAGGCGCTGTCACGCTTAGAGACGTTGGTGATTTTGATGGGAGGACAAAATCTCTCGGAAATTGTACATCGGCTGTGGCAACAAGGGCGATCGCGTTTAACGCCTGTTGCCATTATCCATTGGGCAGGAACTCCGCAACAAAAAATCTGGACAGGCACACTCTTAACTATTGTTGAGCAAACATCTGATGTGTCGCTGTCGCCAGCGGTAATTGTGATTGGTGAAGTTGTGGGACTGCGTAAGTACTTACAACCTGAGAAAATACATTTAGACGATTTTCCAGTAGTCAGCGCGAAGCACCCCACAATTATGCCAACGACTCAACCACCGTCTCCCCACTCGCATCAGGGCGGGGGGACCCCGCCCCTACATCCCCTTGCAGGTAAAACTATTCTGGTGACACGTTCAGTTGGGCAATCGAGTGAATTGACTCAAGTCCTAACTGCATCAGGCGCTACCGTCATTGAAATGCCGACATTAGAAATTGGTCCGCCTTCGAGTTGGTCCGCTTTGGATCATGCGATCGCCCATATATCCGACTTCCACTGGTTAATTCTCACTTCCACTAACGCCATAGACTACTTCTTTGAACGCTTAATTACACAGGGTAAAGATGCTCGTGTTTTGACGGGAATTAAAATTGCCGTTGTTGGAGAGAAAACAGCCCAAAGCCTCAAACAACACTGTCTACAACCAGACTTTATTCCCCCAAACTTTGTCGCTGAATCGATGGTAGCGAACTTCCCTGAAGAACTAACAGGTAAAAAGGTTTTGTTTCCTAGAGTTGAAAGCGGCGGACGAGAAGTTTTGCTGCGAGAGTTGACTAACATGGGAGCAGAGGTTATAGAAGTCGCTGCATATCAATCTTGCTGTCCTAATAGCATCCCACCTTCGGCGGAGTTAGCGCTTCAGAGTGGAACAGTGGATGTCATTACTTTTGCCAGTTCCAAAACTGTGCAATTTTTCTGTCAACTAGCAGAAAGAATATTTTCAGAAAACGTTGAGGGCAATCAATCATCTGTGGTAGCAAATTCTTTAGAGGGGGTTTGTATTGCCTCTATCGGTCCCCAAACCTCTAACGCTTGTCGTTCCTTAATCGGTCGCGTAGATGTAGAGGCAGAAGAGTATACCTTGGAGGGATTAACTCAAGCATTGATAAAATGGGCGAAAGCTGCTAATTGTTAATTGTTGATTGTTGATTACAAAAAAAAAGGGAACAGGGAACTCTTAACAGGGAACAGGAAAGAAAAAACTTTAGTTGTGGGTTTAGAACCACACTTAAA
>CAZZVG010000095.1:0-10549 GCA_964657295.1 Iningainema sp.
AACTACGAGCCTCTGTTTGATCCGGACTTGATCCTATTAAATAGCGCGGGAGAATTTTTGCGCTCCCGTTTTTGCGTATGTATCAAAGATAACAGCAATATTTCTGACCAGTAATCTACCAATTTCCGTGATGCTAATGTGGTTGGTTGATAATTCGACTAATCCATCTTTTTCGAGAAGCTTCAACTCTTCTAGTTCTTGGAAGAAATAGTGATCAAAACTAATGTGATACTTATCTTCAATGTCTTGCTTGTGCAACATAGGGTGAGACATGAGACGCATGATCGCATCTCGTCGGATGATGTCATCTTGAGTCAGTTGAATGCCTTTAGCGATCGCTAAAACACCCTCGTCGATCGCTCGATAATAATCCCTTAATTGCTTGTGGTTTTGCGTATAGGCATCTTCGAGCATACTAATAGATGTGGCACCAAAACCAAACAGTTCTGTTTGCGGCTGGGTTGTGTAGCCTTGGAAGTTGCGCTTTAAGTTGCTGCTACGTTGAGCGATAGCAAGTTCATCATGAGGTTTGGCAAAATGATCCATCCCAATAAATAGATATTGGTTCCTTGTGAGTTCCTCAATCGTCATTTTCAGAATCTCCAACTTTTCTTGCGGCAGTGGCAGGACCTCTTCAGGTATATTTTTTTGCACTGGTTTTACCCAAGGTACATAGGCAAAGTTAAAGACAGCAATTCTGTCAGGATCTAATTCAATTGTTTTGGCGATCGTTTCCCGAAACGTGTGGACAGTCTGGTAAGGTAGACCGTAAATTAAGTCTACATTCACACTCTCAAATTGAGCTTGTTTAATCCAACTCATGACATCAATCAGCATTTCATCTGGCTGAACGCGATTCACCGCCACTTGAACTTGGCGATTAAAATCCTGAATGCCAAAACTAATCCGGTTGAAACCTATCTCCCTGAGAAAGAAAATGTAGTTTTTATCGATGTAGCGGGGATTAATCTCAATGGAGATTTCGGCTTTAGGATTGATGGTGAAGTGTCTGGTGATATTTTTCCACAACAGTTCCACTTGTTCAAAACTCAAGTAGTTTGGTGTGCCACCACCCCAGTGTATCTGATCCACTCCGCGCGAGCGATCAATTAAAGATGCTGTTGTCTTAATCTCTCGAACCAAATACTCTAGATAAGGTTGGGCGATACTCTTGTTGTTGGAAATCACCACATTACAACCGCAAAAGTAGCAAGCACTTTGACAAAAAGGTATGTGGAAATACAAAGAAAGCGGGGATTTCCTTTGGTTTGAGGCAGCGATCGCATTGTGGAAATCTGTTTCTGTAAACGCTTCCGTCAACTCAGTAGCTGGTGGGTAGCTGGTGTATCTGGGTGTCGGAGTGTTGTACTTGACGATCGTGTCCAAATCGAATTTAACACCAGGTAATTGAAAAACCATTGAGTCCTTTCCAATGAGTGTATCAAATATTGCAACGTACAACGTAACAAATATCACAAGTTTTATCTTGTGTTAAATAATACAGAAAAACGCATGTACTGCCTTAGATATCAGGCAAGTTCGGATAATTACTTAACAATAGTGTTGGTGGTTAATTGTTAATGGTTGATGGTTAAATGCAATTAACAATTAACCACCTCACAGATATTATAAGTATTTAAACGAAACATGGTATTATTTAGCTGTAGCCGCTTCATTGCTACCATTTTGAGATTGAGTCAAAGTATTAAACATCACTTGACCGATCACCGCAATTAAGTTTCCTTCCAACTCTTCTGCCACATGCAGATTTAACCGGAATGCATGATTTGCTTCTGCGACAATCTTCTCTACAGTGACATCATCGATAGGCAATGCATTCAACCTTTGACGGTACTCGTCCTTGAATGCTTTGTGATCGGGAATTTGCTCAAAATTGTAAAAAGATGTACCCTCATAGTCTGAAAGCTTCAAGGCAGACTGGGCAACTTTTTGGAACATTTGCCCCCCAGAAAGATCGCCCATGTATCGAGTATAAGCATGTCCCAGTAACAATACGGGTTCGGTAGCAGACACTTCGTGAATGCGGGCAATGTAAGTTTGGGTAGCTTTTGAGGGTGTGACTTGCTGCAGCCAGTCTTTTCGGTAATAAAACTCTAGGTCTTTTTCCAAAGAAGCTTTACGATTGAGTTCGGGGAAGTAAAGGGGATGAATCAAGGGATGATTTCGCTGACTGTGTATTGCTGCTTCTAGTTCGCTGTAGACGTAATACAAGTTGCCTAAAAATTTGGCAAAGCAGTCTCTATCCACAACCCCTTTGAGAAAACATTTTACAAATCCGACATTTTCCGCAGCAGAGTGAGATTGTTGTGTTCCAGAACGAAGCTTAACGGCTAGATTGCTACTCATTCTCAGTTCCTTGTCGAGAGGATGTGGAGAGGCAGGGAGAATTTTCCCTACTTCCTCTTCTTTTGCTTATTTCTAGCAAAATTCTTTAACTATTTATAATTTTATAACTATAAATTAATTTGCTTTTTTAAACGGTATATTAGTACTCAGCAGCAATATGCTTTGATCGGGCATGTTGATATTAAGAGAAATCCTCCCCAAACCGCGTGGAATGTTTCCCAGTTGGCCAGAAGGACAACCCCGAGTGCGTAGAATTCGTTATACGACTATCAAAAAAGGTACACCTAAAAAGATCGGGATGTCTCGGAATCCAAGGTAGATGTATCAAGAAATTAAATGAATTGATACATCTATGGAATAACCTCGAAGGCCGTTGCTCCGTGCAGGCGATAGATGTAAAAATCGCTGTCTAGTGAAAAAATCTGCCTGATATTTAAGATCTCCGCCGCCGCGACAAGAGACGCATCGGCCAGATCCATTGGGACATTTTGATACTGTCTCATCAGTTCACGCATTCTTAGCTGTTCATCAATCCCCGTGGTATGGAGATAGAGCGCCTTGCGGTCAAAGAACTGCCATAGAATGTCCTGGGCAAACCAACCCCGCAACTGATGCAGGAAATACATCGCTTCGGTAAAACAGCACCAAGTTGTCAACAGGGGGCTGGTTATCTTCTGATAAGCTTCAACACAACGATGATGAGCTTCGTCCTGTCCTGCATCAATCAACGCAATCAACGGCCCTGTATCAACCAGCATCACGGTCTGCGAATTCCCTGCTTAGCAAGCTTGCTGGCGACGGCTTCACCAAAGACCGTTTTCTCATAGGAAGGAGACGGTTCAACCTGACTATTAATAGCGCCAATCAGCCCGGAAAGGGAAGATGTCAGGGGATTTTGCTGCTGTGCATCGGGGGGAAGCTGTGATGCAATCCAGTCAGCAGGTGTTATCCCCTGCGTTTCGGCAACAGCCAGCAGGTGAGAGTAAACATTCTCTGGCAGGGAAATGAAATGTTCACGCATACGATAAAGCTCTCTATGACTCTTTACTTGTACTATAACTGTTTGCCGTCGCCTACCAGGCTTTTAGCTGATAGGCGATCGCTAATTAAAAATCGGTTTTTAAAATTGTTTTAAATTTTTTAACCAAAGATGGATCTTGAAGAAGCTTTATGCTTATATAGTTTTTAAAAGATAAATCGATAGTTGGATTCTCATGGTGAAGTCAGTTCAAACCTCAGAGACTGAGTTGCCGTCTGGTGTGAAAGCACCAGTACAGGAAACATTGTTGACACCCCGGTTCTACACTACGGATTTTGAGGCAATGGCGCAGACGGATGTTTCGGCGCAAAATCTTGAGTTGCAAGCAATAGTAGAAGAACTCAGAGCTGATTATAACCGCCATCACTTTGTGCGCGATCGCTCTAGTGAGGAGTGTTGGGATAGTATTGATGGCGAAACGCGCCTCAGTTTCATTGACTTTTTGGAACGATCATGCACTTCCGAGTTCTCTGGTTTTCTGCTGTTCAAAGAATTATCACGACGACTCAAAAACCAGAGCCCGATTTTAGCCGAAGCCTTTCAGTATATGGCAAGAGATGAAGCACGCCATGCTGGTTTTTTAAATAAAGCAATGGCAGATTTTAATCTCTCTCTAGACTTGGGATCTCTGACTAAAAACCGTACCTACACTTTCTTTCCGCCTGAGTGGATTATTTACGCAGTCTACCTGTCAGAGAAAATTGGGTACTGGCGCTATATTATCATGTATCGTCACATAGAGTCAAATCCAGAACACCAAATTTATCCTTTATTCCGCTACTTTGAGAGTTGGTGTCAGGATGAGAACCGACATGGAGACTTCTTCAAAGCACTCCTGCGATCGCAACCCCAAATGTGGAACAACTGGAAAGCGCGTTTGTGGGTACGTTTCTTTCTCCTGGCGGTGTTTGCTACCCACACTCTCACTGTATTTGAAAGGGCAACGTTTTATCAATCAATTGGCTTAGATCCACGCGAGTACAATACCAAAGTCATTCAGGAGACAAACAAAACCGCTGCCAGAGCATTTCCCCTGATTTTAAATGCCAATCATCCCAAGTTCTTCTATCGGTTAGAGCAGTGTTCGGACAATAACATCAGAAGAGCGGAGATTGAAAAGAGTCACCGCCCGCGAATTCTCAAGTTCTGCCAAAAAATCCCCCTAATACTCTCAACAATAGGTCATCTATTGCAGATTTACCTAATGAAGCCGATAGATGCTGAATCATTACGAGGAACAGTTCATTAATTCGTGAGAAATTCACAGTTGACTGTAAGGTAGTCAGAAACTTTCTTTGACTAACCGCAGAGGTAAAAGAGTTCACAAAGGGAATTGCGTAAGTCCTAATATTGAAATTTTTAACTGAATACAGTATATTACAGGAAATATCGACTGATTTTTCCTCCTGGCAAGCAACGCCTCTATAATTGCCAATTAATATCATGTCCGTTTAATGACGATAAAGGCTCGTAGTTGCGCTTCAGCGCTCTCTTACTTTTAAGATCTAAGCGCAACTACAAACCTATGTTACAAGTGTTCAGCCGGACATGATATCACTTGTGCCGCTCTACTTAATATCTGTATTCGTAATGTGCTTTAACCCACGTCCGATGGTGATTGATATACTCCCAACGTCCTGGAACGTAGACACGATGCCTAGCTCGCGCAATGAATTCTGGTTTGGTGGATGCAACTGAGTGGAAACCAGGGTGTACAATCACTTCTGATGCTGAAGCAATTGTTGCAAAAGTCGTCATTAAAGGTATAGCAGCGATCGCACCTGCAATAATTCTTTTCATACTTCTCTTATAAGGACTGTTTGATTGTGTTCTTTACACTTACTATCCTATGAGTCTAATTTCTAAGTAGGTAGTTAAAATTTTACTAACTTGCTTATGACTGTAGTAAGTATATAAATGTGAATATTGTCATGGGTGACTTTGGAAATAATGTGCGATCTGGCATTAACTTAATCTGAGCTAGTACATCTGCAACACCGCCAACTTTCAGCCTGAATCCGCGTCTCTTTAGAGCGCGGTGTTGGCTCAAGCTCAAGAACATCTAGCCCAAGTCTTAATTTCTGTCAATGTAGCGGAAATATCCATGACTATAACCCCACCTCAACTGGGCTTCGATGTACCAACATTCACAATCCTAGCGCGACTTATTACCGCAGTGACTCTAGTTTTAGGTAAAGATAGTCCACGGTGCTCAACGCCTGTCGGCATCTAAGGTAGTTTCACTCTCAACACTATTTGTGCGATCGCCACTGGGAATGTGCTCAACGCCTGTCGGCATCTAAGGTAGTTTCACAGCAAATAATCTCGCTGCAAAAAACAGCAATTCAGTTAGTTCTCAACGCCTAACGGCATCATAGGTTTAAACAGGTTCCTCACTTTCGAGAAAGAGCACTACTTAAAGAAGCATGGGGAATTCCTTCTGGCGACATTTCGACGAGTTCTCCGTTCAGTAATTCGAGACGTAAATCGTCGAAAACTCCCGCCTCAACCGCTTGGTGATAGCGGTCAACTGTCCATTTGTAAGTAGTTACAGTCATCGCGATCGCCTCGCTTGGGTTTTGATTTTGCCAAAGCGCTTATTTCCTCTGAAAGTGTGATCGTCTTTTGCTTTAGCATCACTTACATAATACCTTTAAAAGCACAATCGTCAAGCTAAGAAATATGCGGATATACTAGTCCTAAATCATTTGCGATCATCAAGATTCCCGACAACTTTTACGAAGTCGGGAATCTGAGTTGTGTAATTTTTATAACTCAGCGCATGATTGTTATATGCCTGCTAAATCATCCGTTCAAATCGTCTCCATATCCTCATTCTCGCGTTACACCCGGAACAATTTAGTTAAGGTGAAATACGTTTGAAAGATGAAACCGCGTTACTCAACTTTCCCAGTCTCATAAACGTTTCACTTGAGACAGTAACAGAATCACCTTGGAAATTTGGCCTTGACCAAAACTTCCATGTTCCACTTTGGACACCAACAGATGTGGCGGTTTTGCCAAATCTCCCCAAATTTGATACATTGTTATCACTACAGAACACAGAATGTTGATGCGCGTCTTGCAATTCAACAGTTTTTACTGTATTCGTGCATCCATTAGATTCAGTCGATGATGCCTTTGTCACAGTCAGTGTAGTTCCGGCAATAGAAGTTGCTGTGACAAGTGCTAAAGCAGTTAGTTTTTTATTGAATTTAAACATAATTGTCTCCTAAAAAAATCTAATTTTCTCGCTTGCATGAAGGTATGTTTATGAGAACCTAAAGCTGAATTCCAATCCGGTTCTCATGTAAATCATCAGGAAGTGAATACAGTAATAGATTGGCTACCTCCGCCATTAGTGACGAAGAGTGGAAGCCCGCCCCATTTTCTAGTAATACAGTTTTGCTGTGGACCGACTTGCACACTTTCTTGTCCAGCACCCACCTTAAGATCGATTCTGCCAGTATGACCATCATTTGTCTGGGCACACAGTCTTGTTTTACCAGCGAAAGCATTTGTGGGAAACTTCGCAGTAGCCCCAGGAGTGATAGTTTGTGGGGCTGCGGCTAATGCTGGGTTGATGACAGCAGTAGGGATTGTAGCGATTAGTAAAAGACTAAGTAGTTTTTTCATGGTTTGATGTGTGTTTTTTGCGTTGATTTTTAGTTTATTTGGATGGACTTACACATTGACATCCGTTTGATTGGAAAGCTTGAAGCCCATCCGTTCTTCAGGACTCCTTTACTTTATGAGTTAACAACATCTGCGTCGATGAGGATAAGTTAAGGAAAGTTAGGGAACTCTTTACAGTAATTTTCACGTAAGATCACGTTCGCTTAATTACGTCGTGCAGCGATCCGAACAGCGAGAACAGCGGTTGGCGGGGTCTGAAAAGGTATCCACCTTGTGTGTACACAGTAGAGCTTAAGGACGAATCAATCGATCTGACATACTCCAAACAAAATACGGTTAATCTATTGACTTAGTGTGATTAAGGGGTAAACTTGAAAAGTTACTAGGTTAATTTGACCTGAACTGCTAACCGCAATCAATCTTGATACCGGGAATTCACAATGCTAGAAGACGATCTTGGACTGGAAGTAACCACAGACTCAAGTGAGGCGATCGCCGCCATCAACCACTTTACAGAGCAGGCTCTCGGTTACGGTAAAGATGCGCTGAGTGTCGTCATTGAAGGGATTGCAGCAGATCCAACCTGTGCAATGCTTCATGCTTATGCTGCTGCCCATTTCCTCTCGCAGGAAAACGCGACAGATTGGAAAAAAGCCACGCCTCACCTACAAGCAGCGCAACAGCATTTAGGAAAAATCACCCAGCGAGAGCAGTTGTATGTTCAGGGAATCACAGCTTGGGCAAACAGAGAGATTGACAGAGCGATCGCACTACACGAAGAAATCGTCCAAAACTATCCGCGTGACCTAATTTCCGTTCAACAGGGACAGTATCATTACTTTTACTTGGGTGAAAAAGAGAAATTGCTGAAAATTGCCGAAAAAGTTCTCAGAGCCAATCGAGAAAATCATTACCTGTACGGCATGGTAGCATTTGGTTTAGAACAGTGCCATCGGCTCAAACAAGCAGAAGCAGTAGGTCGCATGGCAACTGAGATGAATCGGTTCGATCCTTGGGCACATCATGCAGTGGCTCATGTCATGGAAACTCAGAAACGAGTAGATGAGGGTATAGCGTGGATGGAGAGTCATGCTGATGCCTGGGAAAACTGTAACTCCATGCTGTACACGCACAATTGGTGGCACGTCGCACTGTATTACCTAGAAAGAGACGAAGAACAAAAGGTTTTGAAGCTTTATGATACCCGCGTTTGGGGTCGTGCCCAAAAGGAATCTCCCAAAGATCAAGTAGGTGCGATCGCACTGTTATTGCGGCTGGAATTGCAAGGGTATGATGTCGGCAACCGTTGGCTGGAGTTGAGTTCTCATCTTTTCCCTCGTCTGCAAGAACACGCACTCGCCTTTCAAGACTTACATTACCTCTACGCCTTAGCTAAAGCCGGACACAGCGATTGGCTGCAACAGATGCAGTTGAGTATGCACAAACATAGTCAAAATGTCAACCCCTTTCTTCGCTGGAAATGGTCACTTGTGGCAATTCCCGCAGCCAGAGGAATGATTGCTCATGCCAAAGGTGACTGGTTGACAGCGATCGCCCTCCTAAAACCTGTTTTGCCGCAATTACATGCAATAGGTGGCAGCCATGCCCAACGAGTTTTGTTTGAGCAAGTTTATTTCGATGCTTTATTACGAACTGAAAAGGTGAGCAGAATTTATTGCACACAGAAAGCAAAAATACCTGTAATATCCAGTTCACACGCTCGCGGATAATTTCCACTATTATAAGGGACAAATTGTTTACATATTTGAAAATTTTATGATACTTTGCTTTTGCTATATCATTAATGTATAATACTATCTTCTGTTGAACACTTATAATAAGGCTCGTAGCGCTTCAGCGCCCTCTTAACACTGAACAGAGCGCTGAAGCGCAACTACAAACTTATCAGTCATTAACCGAACATGATATAATAGACGACTTTCAGCATTGCTAAAAGTTGGTATAACTTTACACTTTTTGCGATGCCTAAACAACAATTCTTTGCGTCTTTGCGTGTAGCCCTCATTGATACATCCATTACACAACGCCGAATTTTCTTCGTCTTTTTGAACTATAATCACCACAGATATTATCTCGTTAGTTCCCATTTGCTAAATCAAATTCTTCAAAAATTGCGGAGACGGTGATGTCAGATTCAAAATATTATGATGAAGCTCTAGACGCCCTATATAGAGCCGCAACAGTATCTGCTAATTTCATTGAGACGGCATTAACCTCAAAAGACATAGTTGATCCAGCTGACAAAGAGCGCTTAGAAGTGGCTTTGAAAGTCTTAAAGATTACATGGACAGATGAAGGGGACGAAGAATAAAAGTCCCAATAGCACACGAGCGCCAACATCACGATTTTATCAATCATGGTGTTGGCTTAATTTAAAATTTACATCGATTGCACCAGAGTTGTGATTTACTGAATTTTGCTGATGTAGCAATTGTCATAGAACTAGGGGGTGCAATGCAATGTCCGATCTGAGAAGTACTAGTTTTGGCTGGTTATTAAAAATTACCTGCGGTGTCGCAACCTTCTCATCGGTAAATTGTGCGTTTTGCACTTTGTGCAGTAGCGAAGCGATCGCCCAAATCACTCCGGATGCAACTCTACCCAATAATTCTCGTGTGACAATACATAACAATATCAGAACTATTGAAGGAGGAACACAAGCAGGGCGAAACTTGTTTCACAGCTTTCGAGAGTTTTCTGTCCCCACTGGTGGCACTGCTTACTTTAACAATGCTCTAGACATTCAAAACATTATTAGTCGCGTCACAGGTTCATCAATTTCTAACATTGATGGGTTGATTCAAGCTAACGGTAAAGCGAACCTATTTCTCCTCAATTCTAACGGCATTATATTTGGTCGCAACGCGACACTCAAGATTGGTGGTTCCTTCACAGGCACGACAGCAAATAGTTTAAAGTTTGCTGATGGCAGTGTCTTCAGTACCAACCCAATCCCTACCTCAGCTTTATTAACAATCAGCGTCCCCATAGGCTTACAACTTAATAACAATCTACTAGGTACAATCTCCAATGCAGGCAATCTTGCTGTCACAGAGGGACAAAACTTGAGCTTGATTGGCAGCAACGTCACCAACAATGGGCAATTATCTACAGCAGGTGGGCAAGTGACAGTTTTTGCTTTTCCTCAAGGTGAAGTTTCTTTAGGGCAATCAGGAGAAATACTGAGTTGGTCAAACCAATCAAAAGATATTCTTTTCAATGGTAACGATGTTGGGAGTACAATTGTCTCTGGGAAAATTAATGCTTCCAATCCTGCACCCGGTAAAACTGGAGGTAAAGTACTTCTAGTAGGCGATCGCGTGGGGTTATTGGATAACTCTGTTGTGAACGTGTCGGGAGATGCAGGTGGCGGCAAAGTGCTAGTGGGAGGCGACTACCAAGTCCAAACACTTCCTCTCGCCAGTGCAACCTATATTAGTCCCAAAGCCATTATCAACGCAGATGCCCTCACTATAGGCAATGGCG
>CAZZVG010000096.1:0-10478 GCA_964657295.1 Iningainema sp.
CAAGAGCAAACAAAATTCCTGTCACCATAAGCGTTGTCAACGCGACCGACACTAGGCCAGAATTTATGGTCACGAGTCCACGGTGCGGGGTAAGCAGCTTGTTCGCGAGAATAGGGATGGTTCCATTCTCCGACGATTAAACTTTCTGCTGTGTGGGGTGCGTTTTTTAGGAGATTATCTTGGGGATCGGCTTTACCTGACTCAATTTCCGCAATTTCTGCGCGGATGGCAATCATCGCATGGCAGAAACGATCTAACTCTTCAATAGATTCGCTTTCTGTTGGTTCTACCATAATTGTACCTGCTACAGGCCAGGAAACTGTGGGTGCATGGAAACCATAATCCATCAGACGCTTGGCAACGTCATCGATTTCAATCCCGGCAGATTTTTTGAGCGATCGCAAATCCAAAATGCATTCATGGGCGACTAAACCATTTTTCCCCTTATACAAAACGGGATAATATTCCTCAAGTCTACGAGCGATATAATTAGCATTAAGAATTGCCACCTTTGTTGCTTGCGTCAAACCCTCTGCACCCATCATAGCAATGTACATCCAAGAAATGACCAGGATACTAGCACTCCCCCAAGGTGCAGCAGAAACAGCACCGGTCGATTTTGGATTTTGCGGAAAGTTGCTTGGAGAGAAACTGGATTGTTGGTGAGGAATTTCTTCAATTCCATTACCTATGACAGGATGTCCGGGCAAAAACTCCACCAGATGCTGTACAACGCCAATTGGTCCCATCCCAGGGCCACCGCCACCGTGGGGGATACAGAATGTTTTGTGCAGGTTCAAGTGACAGACATCAGCGCCGATATCTCCTGGACGACAAAGTCCAACTTGGGCGTTCATATTTGCCCCATCCATGTAAACTTGTCCACCGTGAGTATGGATAACAGCGCAGATGTCCTGAATTTGCTCCTCGAACACACCGTGAGTTGAAGGATATGTCACCATTAATGCTGCAAGTTCAAGACTATACTTTTCTGCCTTAGCCTTAAGATCATCAAGATCAACGTTACCTTCATAATCACAAGCAACAGTCACAACCTTCATTCCGCACATCACCGCGCTTGCAGGGTTTGTTCCATGTGCTGAGGAGGGTATCAAACAGATATTACGGTGTCCTTCAGAACGACTTTCATGATACCTACGGATGACCAAAAGTCCCGTGTATTCTCCTTGAGAACCAGCATTTGGTTGTAGGGAAATTCCTGCAAACCCCGTGATTTCAGCCAGCCATTCTTCCAGCTGCTGAAACATAATTTGATAACCCCGCGTTTGCGACAGAGGTGCAAAAGGATGAATTTTGCTAAACTCAGCCCAACTGACTGGGAGCATCTCAGATGTTGCATTCAACTTCATCGTGCATGAGCCTAAAGGAATCATTGATGTCGTCAAAGACAAATCCTTAGTTTCTAGCTGATGCAGATAGCGCAGTAACTCAGTTTCTGAGTGATAACGGTTGAAGATGGGGTGGGTGAGGTAAGTGCTGGTACGGGGGTTGAATAGAGGAACAGAGGTTAATTCTTCTAAAGTAAAAGGTAGATCGTTACCAATCGCGAAAATTTGCCACAAATCGATTAAATCTTGCTCTGTCGTAGTTTCGTCAAGGGAAATACCTACAATATCTTGAGCGAAAATTCTGATATTAATTTTGTGCTTTTCACAAGCGTCTAAAATGTCTTCTAGGGAACGTGTTCCTAATTCTACCCGTAATGTGTCAAAGAAATTTTCGGAACTAATACTGTAACCCAGTCGCTTCAGTCCTTCTGCCAGTTTTACAGCCATAGAGTGGATGTTCTCAGCAATTTTCTTGAGTCCAGCCGGACCGTGATAGACTGCATACGTACTTGCCATCACAGCTAATAGCACCTGTGCCGTACAAATATTGCTGGTGGCTTTTTCACGCCGGATGTGCTGTTCGCGGGTTTGTAAGGTCAAACGTAATGCCGTTTTTCCATAAGCATCTTTTGACACACCGACAATTCGTCCGGGAATCTGCCGCTTGTACTCTTCTTTTGTGGCAAAATAAGCTGCATGAGGTCCCCCATAGCCTAAAGGAATACCAAAGCGCTGCGTACTTCCCACAGCAATATCAGCCCCAAATTCACCAGGGGGTGTTAGGAGAGTTAAGCTTAAGGGGTCTGCGGCTACTGTCACTAATGCACCCGTAGCATGGGCTTCTTTTACAAAAGCCCGGTAATCGTAGATTGTGCCGTCACTAGCAGGATATTGTAGAATTGCGCCAAAAATCGGTTGGGAAAAATCAAAAGTTTGATGGTTGCCGACAATAATGTTAATTCCCAAAGGTTTAGCTCGTGTTTGTATCACCTCAATAGTTTGGGGATGACAGTCACGAGAAACGAAATAGCTATTTGCTTTATTTTTACAAAAACCATAGCTCATACTCATCGCTTCTGCTGCTGCTGTGGCTTCGTCGAGTAACGAAGCATTTGCAATTTCCAAACCAGTCAAGTCGATAATCATGGTTTGAAAATTAAGCAGTGCTTCCAGTCTTCCTTGGGCAATTTCCGGCTGATAGGGGGTGTAGGCAGTGTACCAACCAGGATTTTCTAGGATGTTGCGCCCAATTACGGGTGGGGTTATACAGTCGTAATATCCCGTACCAATGAATGAGCGAAAAACTTGATTTTTTGAAGCTATTTCTTTTAACTTGGCAAGGGCAGCGTATTCACTGTATGAGTCAGGTAACTGTAGTGGCTGTAACAGCCGGATTGAGCGTGGTACTGTTTGGTCAATAAAATCGTCAAGGGATTCTACGGTTTGATGATTGTCAGGCTGTAGCTTTGAGGATTTTGTCTGCTTATTGCTTAAGGGATTGCCCAATACCTCCAGCATTTGCTGAATATCATCTGATGATGGTCCAATGTGCCGTTCAGTAAAGGAACTTAACATCTGACTTTCCCCCTGGCGCTGCTGATGACTTGACTGAGGACGAGGAGCGTTGACTACCACAAATTGCTCTCCAGACACGACTACTTCATATTTTGCAACAAGTATTATGAGAAGCATCGAGTTTCAGCGACCAGTTTATCTAAATTTCATGAAGTTTCACGAGTAGGGGCATTCCTTTACCGACAGATTTTGGCGCGGATAAGTTAATCGGTAAAATCTGCCCGTACAGCAATCACGAGTAGGGGCAGGTTTTCTCGACAGATTTTAGCGCGGATAAGTTAATCGGTAAAACCTGCCCGTACAGCAATCACGAGTAAGGGCTTCCTCTTTACGTTAGAGGCGAAGCTACTCCCCTTCTACTTGAGCGCTATACTCTTCTGCAGTCATGATATCGTCAATATCACTGAGATTGTTGACGCGAACTTTCAACAACCACCCTTCGCCGTAAGGATCTTCTGCAACTTGTTCTGGAGATTCAATCATGGCATCATTGCGTTCTATGACTGTGCCTGATACAGGTGAATTCAAGTCTTCAACAGCTTTGACTGATTCAATTGTGCCAAAGCTTTCTCCCTTGATTAAAGCGTCACTGACTTCTGGCAATTCTAAAAACACTATGTCACCCAATTGATGTACGGCAAAGGCACTAATACCAATAGTCGCAATTTCACCCTCTAACCGCACATATTCATGAGTATCCAGGTATTTCAAATCTGAAGGATATTCTTTCATACATACTACTCCTCTTCCACAACAAAAATTATTATCCTTGATAACTAATAGCAATTAGCAATTAGCCGTTCGTCATCCGATTTTTTGACCGATAAAATGGACGTTTAACGACAATTGCTGGGTAAACATTGCCGCGAATTTCCACATCTAGGGGCTGACCGACAGTTGCTAGCTGGGTAGGAACGTAAGCTAAGGCGATCGGATAACCGAGTGTAGGTGATAGTGTACCACTACTTACGTCTCCAACGACTATACCTGTTGATAATACTCGGTAACCATGACGGGCAATGTTGCGTCCTTGCATCTGTAAACCTACCAGTCGGCGCTGAACGCCAGCATATTTTTGTTGTTCTAAGGTTGACCTACCAATGAAATCACCCTTAGTATCTAAGTGAACCAGCCAACCTAAACCAGCTTCTAAAGGAGTGGTTGTGTCATCAATATCTTGCCCGTAAAGTGCCATTGCCGCTTCGAGTCTAAGTGTATCTCTCGCACCCAAACCACAGGGAACAACACCAGCATTTAGGAGACTCTGCCACAATTCTATTCCCACATCTGGATCTAACATCACCTCAAATCCATCTTCCCCAGTGTAACCTGTGCGAGCAATAAAGGCTGATTTACCGAGTATTGTCGCCTCTAGATGCCCAAATCCTTTAAGTGAAGTCAAGTCTTCAAGCACAAAGGATTGAAGGAAGCTACAAGCTTTTGGTCCTTGAACGGCAATTAAGACTTTTTCTCTGGAAAGGTCTTTAAATTCTACTCGCTCTAAGTCTAAGTGTTGCAATAACCATACTTTATCTTTGGCAGTGGTCGTTGCATTGACTATCAAGACTCCTCGCTGTTCTCCAGTAGATTCTTCCCCTTGGTAATAAAAAATGATGTCGTCTATAATTCCACTTAAGGGGTTTAACAATACAGTGTATTGTGCTTGACCCTGTTGTAGGCGACTCAAGTCTGAAGGAACTAAAGGCTGTAGTTGGGAAATAAGGTCTTGAGAACGCAAGCTAAACTTGCCCATGTGGGAAATATCGAACATGCCTGCAGTATTTCTTACAGCTTCGTGTTCTCGACTAATCCCGATAAACTGTACAGGCATTTCCCAACCGCCAAAGTTGGTAAAACGTGCTTTGAGTTCTTGTGCAACGGAAAATAGAGGCGTTCGAGTCAGGGATACGATTTCTTCAGGATTGGCCACAAGTTGTTTTGCTGTTGTAGATGAACTTCTTTATCTAATATTACTGACTCGCGATCGCCACTTTTTTACAAAGCACTATAACATAAATCCCCCAAGCCTCCAATCAAAAAGGCCTGGGGGAAACTGATTTAACGATGCTGTAAAAATCTTACTTGATGCCAAGAAGATTCAGGATGATGAACAAACTTGCCGTGAATGAAGCGGCTCCAAGCAGTGTACAAACTGGCAGAGTCAGTATCCATGATAGTGCTATATTCTTCAGCGTTTCTGCCTGTAACCCAGAACCGCTTGCCGTCATCGTACCTGCGATACCAGACGAGAGTACGTGCGTGGTACTAACAGGTAGACCAAAGTGATCGGCAGCAGAGATTGTGACGGCTGCCACTATTTCTGCCGATGCGCCCTGCCCGTAAGAAAGGTGTTCTTTACCGATCTTTTCACCCACTGTCACAACGATCCGCTTCCAACCAATCATCGTGCCAATACCTAGAGCTAGGGCAACAGCGACTTTCACGAAATTGGGAATGTACTTAGTCTCTGTATTCAATGTTTTCTCGTAGCCCGTCAAAATCTTCTCCTCTTGGGGATTTGTCAGGACTTTCCCCTTATCCAACTTGCTAATTGTTGAGGAGACGAGATACATATCGTTTCGTAGTGCGCGGCGATCGCCATTTGAAAAATCTTGAAAACTCGTTTTGCCAGACAGCTTGTTCGTAATAGTTTTATTCTTAGCAGCCAGTGCTGGAAAGATAGTGTTGCTGGCTTTAACGTTTGGCTTCAAGAAGTTCGTCAGTTGATTGGTTGCATCTTGGTCGTTCACAGACGCTCCTGACGACGCATGTTGTGCCAGTACTGGAACTACAGACTGTGACGCACTAACTAGCTGAGAAACATTCGCCGAATTGATATTCAATGCAAATGCACCAGGAAGGACGGCAACCAGGATCAGTGTCAACAAACCCATACCTTTTTGCCCGTCATTTGAACCGTGGGCGAAGCTGACAGAAGTACATGTCAGAATTAACAAAGCCCGAACCCAAGACGGAGGTGCCTTCTTTTCATCTGCAGGTTGGTACAACTCTGGTCGTCTGATCAACGCCTTCGCAGCCAGCAGCAGTAGTGCTGCGCTAGCGAATCCAACCACAGGCGAAACCAACAGCGCGGCAAAAACACTCTGCACTGGTGCCCAGTTTAGACCCTCGTTTATGGCATGACCCGACAGCAATGCATGCCCGATACTGACACCCAGGATTGCACCAATCAAAGCGTGTGAACTGGAGTTTGGTAAGCCTACGTACCAGGTTCCAAAGTTCCAAATGATCGCTGAGATCAGAATGGAGAAGATCATCGCGTAGCTTGGACCCGATCCAACAGTAGTTACCAAATCAATTGGTAAGAGTGCTACAACGGTATAAGCGACGGCTCCGCTTGACATCAGCACACCAAGCAGGTTACAAATACCAGACCAGACGACTGCGACGGTTGGCTTCAGCGAGTGAGTGTAGATGACTGTGGCGACTGCATTAGCGGTATCGTGAAAACCGTTGATCGCTTCAAAAAAGAGCGCGAGTCCCACAGATAACACGAGAAGAAAAACAGTGCCAACTGTTAATGTCTCACCAAAAAGGCTCATATGATGTTCTCCCTTGGTTAATGAAACTTATATCAGGTAAAACTCAGATTTCAAAATCCAAAACCATAAAATTTTGTGAGGCTCCAACATGGTATTGCTGTATTCAACTATGCTGTTATGATGGAGGCATTTGTCATCTAAAATACCACGGTTAAAAACACGGTATTAAAGCTTGGACGCAATCTAAGAGTCTACTGCGTGCCTCGCGCCAACGTTACCATTGTTTTGAAAAACGCATGATTTAAAGAATGCAATTTACCTGCTGCTATAAAGACATGAATTAAACCCTACTCCCAAATATGAGTGTAGAGACTGTTCAAAAGCTCGCTTATAGCTTGACCTTCATGTAACCCCCTAATAGGATGGTTTTTTCAATGCTGCATACAAAGTTGCACTTATGTTTAACATTTCTTTTAAGAGAATAAGCTTTATTTTCCTCAAATAACGGTAAAGAAGTATTTAATATTTAATTAAATAAAGTTTAAGTTAAACATATTATTATAAATTCTGTCTCTAGTTCAGAAATATTATTTGGTTTTCCCATACTAAATCTACCGTTAGGTTATTGCATAATATATGTATATACGCTGTGGTTGTTTATAAATTGCGCCTAATAGCTGTTGCTGGTAATCGGTAAGAAAAACACATTTCACCGATGACCAATTCCCATTGTGCTTTATATAGTTAAATGTATAAGTATTGAGATTTATTAACTTGATATGATGAAATTTCGGCAACTCCTAGCTGTATTGGTCTTATCTCTGGTTCTTTTTTCATTTCCGCTGTCTGCACAAGCAGCAAGTTCTTCGGGTATTAAGCGTTCTTTCGGGAATGAGCAACTTGAGAGCAAAAATTTTTCTGGTCAAAGCTTAGTTGGGGCTGACTATACTAATGTCAATCTAGAGGAAGCAAACTTTAGCAATACTGATTTACGAGGAGGGATATTTAACGGTTCGGTACTGAAGAAAGCAAATTTGCATTCCTCAGATTTCAGTAATGGCATAGCTTATCTAGTAGACTTTCAAGGTGCTGACTTCACCGATGCAATTTTGGTAGAAGCAATGTTGTTGCGTTCTACTTTTAATGATGTTGATATCACAGGTGCTGACTTCACCGATGCAGTGTTAGACGGTACAGAACTGAAAAAACTCTGCACTCGTGCTAGTGGTGTTAATTCTAAAACAGGTGTTTCTACTCGTGAGTCTTTAGGATGTAAATAAGAAGCAGGCCGAGGAGGTAGGGGGTTTGACATGTTTATTGCGTGTACTGGCTCCCGTGCAGACGGTGGGGATTTAAACCCCTTTATTCAGGAGCTAGTCGTACAGGACTCATTCAGACTCCTGACTCCTGTACGGGCAGGTTTTGCCGATGAACTTATCGAAAGCGAAAATCAATCTGTAAAACCTGCCCCTACTCCTGACTCCTGAGTGAAATTTTGCCAATATGTTGAATTAGCTGATAAGTGTAACGATAATAGAGGAATGCCTTGCGTTCTTATACATTAACGTATCCATCAGCCTAACCATGAGTAGTTCAACAGCGATGAGCCAGACTCTTGATCTGCAGGGTTTGACCCAAGACGAGGTTTTACAACGACGGGCGGCTGGGCTTGGGAACGATGTGAAACTTCAGAGCAGTCGTTCCTATCGCCAGATTTTCCGAGAAAACGTCTTCACATTCATTAACGCAGTGTTCTTTGGCATTAGCGTTGTGTTCGCTTTGCTGGGACGCTTTGGTGATGCCATATTAGTCGTGGTTGTTGTTTTCGGTGCAATGTTGGTCAATGTGTACCAGGAGATTTGGGCAAAACAGAAACTTGATCGCATTGCGCTGCTGAATCGACCAAAAGCAAGCGTTTACCGGGATGGACGCGAGCAAGAGATCGATCCCTACGAGATTGTTGTCGGAGATATTTTCCCCCTAAGGGCAGGTGATCAAATTCTTGTAGATGGACAAGTTATTGGTGAAGGTAAGATCGAAGTTGATGAATCCCTACTAACAGGCGAATCAGATTTAGTTCCTAAAGTTTCAGGTGAGACTGTTTTCTCAGGAAGTTTCTGTGTGAGCGGCAGTATCTGCTACGAAGCCCAAAAAGTAGGAACAGAAACAACGGCTTATCACCTCATGACAGGAGCGCGGGCTTACCGTCAAGTCTTGACCCCCCTCCAGCGTGAAATTAACATTGTTATCAGGGCTTTTCTCCTCACTGCCTGCTTTCTATGGATTTTGACAATTATCGGTTTTATTATCAACCAACGATCGCTGCAAGATTTGATCCAGCGTATTGCTGTAATAGCAGGCTTAGTTCTGGCAGGATTACTGATCGCGATTACCTTAGCTTATGGTTTGGGTGCAGTGCGGATGTTGGGACAAGATATTTTGCTCCAGCAAGCGAATGCGATCGAATCACTTAGTAACGTTAATGTACTGTGTTTGGACAAGACAGGTACGTTGACAACCAACCAAATCAGCTTGCAGACGCTTTTGCCGATCGGGATTAGCGAAGAAAAATTACGGACTTTACTAGGCAACTTCGCCGCCAGTACTAGCGCCCCCAATAAAACAAGTGAAGCGATCGCCACGGCTTGTCGTGGAAAAACTAAAACTGTCGAAGCTGAAGTTCCTTTTTCCTCAGCCCGAAAATGGAGTGCATTGGCATTTAAGAATGGCGTTTACTTTTTAGGCGCACCAGAAATTCTGGAAGCATCAGTGCCGTTTACGCCTGAGATGCAAGACTCTATTCAAGCAGGCATCGAGCAAGGACTGCGCGTTGTTCTATTTGCTTGGAGCGCAGATACGGAGGCACTGCAAACCGAGGCAGATAAACCCAATTTACCACAAAATCTCACACCGCTAGGAATTCTACACTTTAGCGATGTGCTGCGACCAGAGGCAAGAGAGACGCTCGCAGGTTTTGCCCAAGCGGGTGTGGAACTGAAAGTTATTTCTGGCGACAACCCGCAGACTGTAGCAGCTTTAGCAAAACAAGCTGGGTTCAATCCAGACGTAAAGGTAATTTCTGGGTTTGAACTGGCACAGATGGATCAGACGCAGTTTGCTCAAGCGGCATTAAGCAGCACGATTTTTGGACGGATTACTCCAGAGCAAAAAGCTATGCTGGTAGAAGTGTTGCGAAATGCGGGACGCTACGTCGCCATGACTGGAGATGGAGTGAATGATGTCCTCTCACTGAAACAGGCAAATTTATCGATCGCCATGGAAAGTGGTAGTAAAGCAACACGTGCAGTCGCAGATATTATTCTTCTGAAAGACTCATTCAGTGCTTTACCCCATGCTTTGATCGAAGGACAGCGAATCCACAACGGTGTTCAAGATGCGATGAAACTTTTTATGGTTCGAGGTATTTGCATCACCTTGCTAATTTTTGCCGCCTCAGTTGTCACCAACAGTTTCCCTCTGGAAAACAAGCAAAGTGCCCTGATTGCTCTCATCGGTGTGGGTTTGCCAACAATAGTCACCCCTATTTGGGCAAAACCAGGTGTTGGCGATCGCCGGGGTGTTGTGCGATCGCTACTGCATTTTGTGATCCCAGCCAGCTTTAGCCTGACTCTAGTAGCTTTGTTAGTTTATTTACTTTTTCTAGTCTTTGCAGTACTGGATCTGCCAGCTGGTGCAAATCCATATCAAATCGACCGTACTATCCCTCGCACCGCCTTGACGACGATCTTGATTATGGGCCAACTGCTGTTAATTCCGTTTCTGAAACCTCCGACAACCGCTTGGGTTGGAGGCGAACCTTTAAGCGGCGACTGGCGATATTCGCTCATCACTCTCATGCTGCTGATCATTTACTTCGTAATTGTTTCAATTCCTGCCAATCAGGATTTTTTCGAGTTAGCACAACTGAGTCTTGTAAGTAATCTATTTATCGGCTTAGTTGCATTGGACTGGTGTTTGATCGTGCGTTTTTTATGGCGATCTCGATTTTTTGATAGTTTCCTGGGAATTGATTTGAGATAATGATAAGTAA
>CAZZVG010000097.1:0-10401 GCA_964657295.1 Iningainema sp.
GCAGTTTCGTATTTCTCGACAGCCTGCAACCTCAACATGCAGCATATATGGGAACGGTAGCTCAAGGTTTCTTACCATTGCCAGGGGATACATCGCTGTGGATTGAAATCTCTCCCGGTATTGAAATCAATCGGATTACCGACATAGCACTCAAAGCTGCCTCTGTACGTCCGGGAGTACAAGTCGTTGAACGACTGTACGGTTTATTAGAAGTTCATTCTAGTTCCCAAGGCGAAACGCGATCTGCCGGTCAAGCTATTTTAGCGGCACTGGGAGTTAAAAAAGAGGATGGTCTTAAACCGCGTGTCGTTTCCAGCCAGATTATCCGCAATATTGATGCTTACCAAACACAGCTGATCAATCGCACGCGCCGAGGACAGCTTTTATTAGCTGGACAAACATTATATGTATTAGAAGTTGAACCTGCCACTTACGCCGCACTAGCTGCAAATGAAGCAGAGAAAGCAGCAGCAATTAACATCCTTGAAGTTCAAGCTGTAGGAAGCTTTGGACGGCTTTACTTAGGTGGACAAGAACAAGATATTCTTGCAGGTGCCGGGAAAGCGTTAACAGCGATTGAAAGTGTAGCCGGTCGGACAAATCCCCAGATAGGTGTAAGGCAATAACCATAATGACCATTTTTTGAATTAAAAATTAAAAATTAAAACTTTAGAAATAGGGGTTAATTTTTAATTAAGGATATAATACTCTGTTTTTAAACATGGAAAACCAAAAAAAGCGCTCATTCTCAATTTTTATATGCGAACGTATTCATTCGTGAGGTCTTTAATTAATGCATTTTTAATTTTTAATTATTTTAATCCCCTTTTTTTGAGTAGTAATATAAGGACTTACAATGGCAAATCGAGAGCATCTGGCTTTACTCAAAGCAGGTGCAGTAATATGGATTGAGTGGAGAAAGAAAAATCCTCAGATTGAACCAGATCTGAGCGCAGCAAATCTACAAAGCGAAAACCTCCAAGAGATAAACTTAAGCAGGGCGGATCTAAATAATGCTTTATTCGTGCTAGCCAACCTCACCGATGCTAACCTTAGTGGTGCTAACCTCTACAAAGCCAACCTCCAGGAAGCTAACCTGAGCGCGGCCAACTTCAGTGTTGCTAACTTGAGTGGTGCTACACTGACACAAGCAAATCTAAGTCATGCCAATCTGATTGGATCTGACTTAAGTGAGGCAAATCTTAAAGACGCTGTGATTGCCGAGGCTAACCTAATTGGGAGTGACTTGAGAGGCGCTAACTTGAGAGGTGCCGATCTAGGTGCGGCAAGACTTCATCGGACTAACCTCTGTTTCGCCAACCTGTGTGGGGCTAACTTAATTGCGGTTGAACTCAGCGAGGCAAATTTGTACGAAGCAGAAGCGATGGGAGCTTATTTTTATAAAGCTGATTTATCCAAAGCTAAGCTGCATAAGGCTCACCTCAGTGGCGCATTCTTATTAAGGGCAAATATGAATGAGGCTGACTTGAGTAAAGCTGACTTGAGATGGACTAACCTTAAAGGAGCAAACTTGGCAGGGGCTAACCTGAGTGACGCTAACCTCACTGGAGCAAATTTGACAGGAGCAAACTTGGCGGGAGCTAACCTCAACGGCGCTAATCTCAAGTCAGCTCACATCTTGACCTGAAATTTTGACTCCTTGCGATTTGAGTGATTCAACGATTTCTTCTGCCTCAGTTTGCCTGTTGCCCCAAACCATCATCTCATCGTATGGTCGATAATAGGTTGTAAAGACATTGATACCACATGAAGCAAGTGAACGAGCGATCGCCGCACCAATTCCAATATGTCGGCTGACTCCTGTTACTAGGGCAACTTTACCCGACAAACCGTAATCTATCATATATCTGAAACAACATAACTGAAAACCAAACCACTGTCACTGTTTATTTACCCCGTCAAAATATGTTCAGTGTTGAAGCGCTGATTGCTCTAATGCAGCGAATTGCTAGCGGAGAACCAATATGATAGTTACCGTGCGTGATCCAGATATTCTCTCGAATTTAGACCCCCAACAATTAACCACTTACCTACAAGCACGGGGTTGGCAACAGGAGAGTCAAATTGGTAATTCTGAAACTGTTTGGATTATTTCAACTGCTAGGGGAGCAGAATTTGATATTACCTTACCCCTAAACCCGAAAACTCGCTCTTTTGCACTGCCGATGGCCTCCATCTTGGAAACTTTGGAAAAAGTTGAAGTCCGCTCTCAGTTAGACATTTTGAGCGATCTGATTACAACAATCCCAAATACCGAAATCCAAGGAATGGTAATTCGACTAGCAGAACGAAATCATCCAGTGAATAATGTCACAATTATTGGCTTTGTTGTGGGAAAGCCCCGCCAAATCTACCTTTCTTTAAATGAATCTGAATACAATTTGGCTCGGACTGCTTATCACCAGAGGCAGAAAGTAAGGCATCTAAGAAGGGTAAAAAACGTAGATATCTGCCTGTTGGTAGTCGGCTTTACAAAACCGCATCAAAAACCTGCTGTGCAGTGAGGTTAAGTTGAGGAAAGGTGGGGGATACGATTAAATTATTCCCTGTGAACTTGGTTACAAGGTACTCATCCCCCACAAGCTGGCATACCGAGAAAGTCGGCTGCTTGGGATCTCCAATGAATCTCTTACCACCATGAGCTGCGTAGTCAGTAATCCAAAATTCAGCGATACCCATTTCCTCATAATCGGCAAACTTCAGGTGATAGTCATCCCGCCAATTGGTACTAACGACTTCCACCACTAACGGTACAGATGCTGGTTGAGTAACTGTTGACTGTTTTTGAAAAAGAAGTTCGTTGCCGAGATTGTTAAGATTTAACAATAATACATCGGGTGAGTAAGTGGATTTACCAGAAGGTGTTTTGACAAAAGCAGTCTTGGGGATGCGGTAAGGCAATCCTAAGCGCACATACTCTATCGTGATTTTCTCGGCTAAAAATCCAACCACTTTTTCATGGTCCCCGGTGGGAGGTGCCATCTCAATAATTACTCCATTATGTAGCTCGTACCGCACCCCGTCGTTGGGGTACCACTCGATAAAGTCTTCAAAAGTTACTGGTAATGGTAGGGTTTGGGTCATAGGATTTTACCATAATGAGTGTAATCACCAATCCATCTGACATAAATCTTGCCACGTGACGTAGACGCGAAAAAACAATTTCAGTCGTTGTGGAAGTTAACAATGACAATGATTTAAGTCCTCCAACTTCTTCTCTGTGCGTTCTCTGCCCCTTTTCGGTTCGTAAGAAATATCTATACTATAGAAATCATACGTGAAAAACCAGATCCCCGACGAATTAAAGAAGTCGGGGATCTAAGACGTTCAAGGCAATTAAAATTTTAACTATGGAAAAACAACCAATTCAAGTTATTGGAGGTGGACTGGCAGGGACAGAAGCAGCGTGGCAGATAGCCTCTGCTGGAATACCAGTTATTCTGTACGAAATGCGTCCCAATCGCTACAGTGGTGCTCATCATACAGAACATTTTGCGGAATTGGTGTGTAGTAATTCCTTTGGCGCAATGGCAAGCGATCGCGCTGCCGGTCTTTTGCATGAAGAACTGCGTCAGCTTGGTTCCATTGTCATCTCGAAAGCTGATGAACACGCCGTGCCAGCAGGTGGCGCACTAGCAGTAGATAGAGGACAATTTAGTCAAGACTTAACAGAAACTCTTGCTCGCCATCCTCTGATAGAAATTCGGCGGGAAGAATTGCGTGTTATCCCTGAGGGCATTGTCGTTTTAGCAACTGGTCCCTTAACCAGCCCCGATCTCGCAGCAGACTTGCAGCGCTTCACAGGGATGGAATACCTGAGCTTTTTTGATGCCGCCAGCCCGATTATTGTGGGAGAATCTATTAACCGAGACGTTGCTTTTCTTGCCTCTCGCTATGACAAGGGTGAAGCTGCTTATCTCAACTGCCCGATGAATAAAGAGGAATACCTACGGTTTCAGCAAGAACTTTGTGTTGCCGAACAGGTGGAACTGAAGGATTTTGAGCGGGAAAGTGCGAAATTTTTTGAAGCCTGTCTGCCAATAGAAGAGTTAGCACGGCGAGGAGAAGATACGATGCGATATGGTCCCCTCAAGCCTGTCGGGTTATCTGATAGTCGTACTGGAGAGCGTCCTTACGCTGTCATACAGTTGCGGCAAGAAGATAAAGCCGGTCAACTTTGGAACATGGTAGGATTTCAAACTAACCTGCGCTGGGGTGAGCAAAAGAGGGTATTCCAGATGATACCGAGTTTGGAAAATGCTGAATTTGTGCGGCTGGGAGTGATGCACCGCAATACCTTTCTCAATGCTCCGCAACTTATGCAGCCAAGTCTACAATTTAAGCAACGCCCGATGTTACTTAGTGCTGGCCAGTTGATTGGGACTGAAGGCTACACAGCAGCTTCTGCAGGCGGTTGGTTGGCAGGAACTAATGCTTCCCGGCTTGCTTTGGGGAAAGAAACTTTGACACTACCAATAACTACGATGATGGGGGCACTTTTTGAGTTTATTAGTTCTGCTTCTCCCAAGCATTTCCAGCCTATGCCACCTAATTTTGGGATTTTACCTGACTTAGGTGAGAAAATCAAGAGTAAACAGGAGCGTTACGGACGTTACCGCGATCGCTCTTTGGCTGAGATCAAGAAATTTGTGGTTGAGGTGAACATTTAGTCGGTGCTTACAGACCTTTTTTTGTCACGCAAAGACAAGGCTGCGCTGTAGGCGGGTTTCCCAACCTTGGCGACTGCCGTCGCCAAGACGCAAAGAAGAACGCTAAAAAATGTTGTCAAAATAAGTGACAACTGCTGTGAGCAAGAGTGAATGTTTAGATCATTTACTCTAAGGTGCTGAGTGCTGAATTTATTTTTTCTTTTGGTCTTGAATATTCTCCTCTCTAGAGGTTGTCATTCCATGTACGCCTATTGCTGCTATGATGCCACCGATGCATCCCCAAGTGCCAGTAGTAAATGTATTCATGCGATGAACTAAATTGCGATGGTAGGCTAGATTTAACTGTCGATCATTATTATTTCTGCCATCTCTAATCAGCCTTTCTATATATCTTTCGGATCTTGTCATCTGGTCATAATCATTATTGAACGAATAAATGGATGATGCTGCGATTAATAAGCCTGGAATAACCAAGGAAATTAAGAGAATTGCTCTGCCTGCGTTCATACGACCTCGTAGGGCAATATATCTAATTTAATACTGACATGACCGGAGTTTTGTGTTAGTATCTGGCGAACAAATGGGAACAATACTCATGATGTTTTAAGCGATCGCTTTGCTTAACCTAAGAACATGAGAGCATTTGTTTTGAATAAACAGAGAAAATTTTGGGGTTTATATCTTGTATTTTGCGGCATTGTGTGCTTAATAGTACTAATTCCAGTATTGCTAGTGAATGCAGCACCAACAATCACATCTAATTCCATCGATACCCTGCAAAAGCAGCAACAACAGATTAAGCAACAACGAACAGGTGTGATTCAGGAACGCGATCGCTTATCCAATATGCAACAAGCAGCACAAGTTCACCTGAAAGGCTTACAGCAAAACCTCCAAACTACTAATACTCAAATTCAAGACAGCGAATTACGATTGCGACTGGCGAGCGAACGCCTAAAGACATTGCAAGTTGATTTAGCTGTAGCACAAAGTTCTTACTCGGCACGTCAAACAGCAACAATTGCTCGATTGCGCTTTCTCCAGCGATCGCACCAGAATCAAGGATGGGCAGTTTTGGTGCAAAGTCACAATCTCAGCGATTTTCAAGTAAGGTGTCGTCAGTTGAAGTTAATTTACAATTCCGATCAGCAAGTACTGGCAAAACTTACCAAAGAGGCAAACCAAATAAGGCACCAAAAAATAGCCGTCGAACAGCAAAAAAACGAAATAGATCTGATTCGTCAGCAACTGCTGGCACAAAAATCAGATTATCAAGCTCAAGCGCAGTTTCAAGATCAATTGATTGAGCGTTTGAATAGCGATCGCTCCGCCTTAGAAGCAGCTCAAGTGCAATTAGAAAAAGATTCGCAGGCAATAGGTGTTTTGATTCAGCAAAAAGTTGCAGAAGAAGCTCAAAACAATCAAAGCACTGTTGTTCATGGAACTGGAGTGTTAGCATATCCCAGCGATGCTCCCACTAGCAGTCCTTTTGGATGGCGGATGCACCCGATTCTCGGCTACCGACGCTTTCATGCTGGTTTGGACTTTGCCGCCAGCTATGGCAGTACAATTCATGCGGCAGATTCTGGAACGGTGATTTATGCCGGATGGTACGGCGGTTATGGCAAAGCTGTGATTATTAACCATGGTAAAAGCATTACCACACTTTACGGTCATACGAGTGAGTTGTATGTTTCTGAAGGACAAACCGTACAGAGAGGACAAGCGATCGCTGCTGTCGGTTCCACAGGTTTATCCACCGGTCCTCACCTCCACTTTGAAGTGCGTCAAGATGGAACACCAGTAGATCCAATGAATTATTTATAGTATACTGTTAAACGTGGAAAAAGATTATTGAACTTTTGCCCGTACTGCTTGACGAATATCATCCCAATCGAGATCAGTTAAAGGTGTTGCACTTCCAGAATTTAACCCCAATAGCAATAAAGTCTCTAAATGTTCCTTAGCTTTACGCTTTTGATCAAGACGTACCAACTCACGGAAATACTCGCTGATGGTGCTATAACCACCATCCGCAACCTGTTCGTCTACGTAAGCACGCATCCCATCCGGTAAGGAAATATTAATACTTTTCATAGATATTTCAGAATCTTTTACTTAAGCATGGCATTTTATGCCATAGTGGCTGACGATGATAATCCCTGGAGATAGTTTGACAAGTAAAAACTCCCTCGGGTGTAGTCAGCAAGGGCTAGGTGAAAAAGATTTTTCGGCTATCTATAGCTTTCTGAAAGAAGGAACCAATACATGATGTAGAGACGTTTCATCTCCGATCAATACATTAAGAAAGCAAACAATGCTGAATCTTCTTGACACTCTCCATCCGCGCATTCGCTGTGGGATGTCCTGATGCCCACATTAAACCAGCAATTCCTTGCTCTTCAGGTATAAATGTAGACTTGTTAAGACTTGAAAACCGATACTTTGATAGAACTTGTTCGATTTTCAGGAAAGAGGTGCTATAATAAAATCAAGGGTGCGTAGCTCAGTGGATAGAGCAACAGGTTCCGGTCCTGTGGGTCGGGGGTTCAAATCCCTCCGCGCTCGTTACCTTGTCGATTGCCAAATTATTTGACTGCGTTGACACTCGAGTCTAGCTTAGGAGTTTATCTGCTGCAAGGAGTACAAGCGGTGGTAAATTCCTTTGTGGCGCAAGAGTTCATCGTGGTTACCAATTTCTACAATTCTGCCTTTATTCAGAACCACAATTTTATCTGCTTCCCTTACTGTGCTCAAACGGTGGGCAATGATGATTGTAGTACGGCTGCCCAAAATTGAGCGCATCGCTAGCTGAATAGAACGCTCTGATTCGTAGTCTAAGCTGGAAGTGGCTTCGTCAAAAATCAGCACGTCTGGATCTACGAGCAATGCCCTAGCAATTCCTAGACGTTGTTTTTGTCCACCAGACAATCTCACACCCCTCTCACCGACTACTGTGTAATAGCCTTGAGGTAAATGCTGCACAACTTCATCCAATCGGGAGATTCTACATGCTTCTTTAACCTGATTAAAACTAGCATTGGACTGGCCATATGTGAGATTGTCTAGCAAGGTTCCGTTAAAAATATCAACTTCTTGGTGAACGATCGCTAACCTTCGTCTATAGCTTCCTACATCAAAGCTACAAATATCTTGACCATCAATCAAAATTTTACCTTGTTGAGGTTCAAAGTACCGCAAAAGAAGCTTTACTAATGTCGATTTCCCAGAACCAGAATAACCTACTAATGCTAATGTTTGACATGGCTCAATTAAGAGATTCACATCTTGCAAAACTGGACGTTCTGGTTCATATCCAAAATAGATATGTGAAAACTCGACTTTCCCTGTAAATTGATGGAGATTGTTTGAAGTGCTTTGCTCTTCTAAAAGTCTAACTGCATCGACTCCTGTTGGAAGTTTAAGGAACTCGTGAAAGCGCACCATTGAAGGATAGCGACGGGCGAAAACCTCTGCTAAGACAGTAAAAGGCTCCAACTCTGCATAAGCTATGCTAGAAATCGTTAAAGTCATAATAAAGTGACCTAAAGAAATTTGACCTTTTATTGTCTCCACTAACGTCCAAGCTAACACTGTAAACATACAAAAATGAACCACAGTCTTTTGCCAAGTATTGAGCTTCACATAACCTTTGTGGATACGATATTCACTCACCATCAGTTCACGATTCAAGCGTCGTTTTTGTTTCTTTAGTTCTTTTGCTTCAGATGCAAATGCTTTCACCGTTTTGATATTAGTAATGATTTCGGAAGTGTGGCTTTCTGTATCTCCTATAGATTGATTTATGCGATTATCAAGCAAAATTAACCGCTGCAATTTTCGTAAAGTAAAGCCCAGGATAATAAGAAAGGAAATCAGATAAAGAACTGCAATTCGCCAATCAACAAACCAGATAAATACAAAAATTCCTAATAATCGGAAGAGTTTAGGAATTAATTGTCCAGCAATTTCTGGATAGGTCCAGATGTGGTTAGCAACACCTCTTGCGACTAGTCCAGCAATGCGTCCGGGATTATTTTCGTCGTAGAATTCTAAGGGTAAAGTCAGAAGTTTCTCGATCGCCTTTTGGCTCTGATCGCGACCTGCCCTTAAGGCTATATCCCAGTGAAACCAATTGGTTAGCCAAGGCTGTGTCGGCGCTCTCAATACGGTGACAATAAAAACTAAAGCTAGCAATACACCTAATTCAAGAGTTTTATTGACTGGGTTACTGCTCAGGCTTGAGATTGTGTTGATCACTCCTTGAAGTGGTTTGTCTAGTGGTTGATCAGACACAACGTTTAAAATCTGCCCAATTGCATAAGGGACAACTAAATCAATAATCTCGTAAATGCCGGCTGCTGCGATACTGAAAATACTTAGTAACCAGTAAGGACGGAAATAGTTGAGAAAATCTCGAAAATTTGTCATGACGCACACTGCTCTATGAGCGCAAGCCCATAACTCCTATGATATTAGAACTTGGCTTTAGCTAGTTTCATTCAACAACTCAGCATATAAGCGCCTACAACAACATTCTTAATCTTGTCAACCATAATTATAGATTAGCTTAGATAAACTATTAAATAGCCAGCGATAAAATCACCCTTTTACAACAAAGAGAAATACATCTAAATTAGTCTAAGAAAATATTTTTTTAATAAATCAAGAGGAAGAATAAGAATTGAGTATTTGAGTGTTTTTTTAAAGGTTCAATAAAATCTACCAATTTGCATCTATACTTCGCAAAATTGTCTCAAGAGTTTTAAATAAATAGATATTAATGGAATTTTTGGAGGCTTGATTAAGCTTGAAACTCTTTTATTGACAATATGCGTTGGCATTGGTTAATTTTTGACTTCAATTTGACACTAACATTCTAATTTTACTTTGTCAACATATAAAAATTGTTTAATATAAGATATATTTCCCTAGATATAGATGACCCAAACAAGAGTTAGTTTATGTATGTACATATGAGCGTGACTTATGCGTTAACAGGAAATCCTAAATATATTGTATAAATTTCAGATATCAAAACCTGATTTGTGGGTGAGTTTCAGTGCGATCGCTACCAAAGTTCAGTCCATAGGATTCCTACTCCTCATTTATTTGCCCACAATATCCTTTGTTTAGGTATTTAGGGGGATATATTCTATATTCTATATTCTGCGTTCTTATTAAATTAACCTAAAATAGATAATCTAACCTTTGTTTAGATCATCTATATCTATAAAAATATATCTTTTATTAAATAACTTTGACAAAACATTTTTCTATTTATTACATAGATTGACAAATAAAACATGATAGTGATAATGTCAAACCTAGAATGAAAATAAACATACAGTAAAGTATAAGTTTGGACGTCACACTTACTTTGAGTAACTGTTAATTCGGAAAAATTAAGGAATAGTTGGTCAAGTGATTAATAATAGCGTAGCCTACACGGCAAATTTAGAATTACCAGGTTATTATTACTCTAACCCTCAGGTGTTTGCACAAGAGATGGAGACTATATGGCGTAACACCTGGCATTTTGTTGGTTGGGAGAAAAATTTACCAAGACCGGGTGATTATCTCACTTGCACGATAGGAAAAGAACCCATCTTTGTTATTCGTCAGCCTGATGGCAAGCTGCAAGCAATGCACAACGTCTGCCCTCATCGAGGAGCGCGTCTTCTTGAAGGACAAGACAACTGTAGATTCA
>CAZZVG010000098.1:0-10391 GCA_964657295.1 Iningainema sp.
AGCCGATGATTTTCTCTACTGGGAATAGTCCATAATCTTCTAGATCGATTTCCACTATTTTTTCTGTTAATCGCAAAAATCGCCACTGCGTACCAGTGGTGATGCATCCGAAAATTGATTTAATCTCGTTGCAGGCGGTTTGATTAAATCGCTGCGCGGCAATCATTTCGGCAACGCATTGTCCTACCCCCAGTCTTAAATCCCCTTTTTTTGCCTCTAAAAGTACAATCACTGGCGCTTCAACTGCTATTTGTTCGGAGGATCCGCTAATTAGAAAGTCGCAGACTCCATTCAACCCAACAGACTCGTCTACATTAAACTCCTCTCCCGAAAATAGGCTGATGCGCCGATCTAAAATGCGTCTCAGTTCTATCAGGATTGGGGCTATAATCGCTTCGGATCTAAATTTTTCCGTACTGGCTGCAATGGCTAGAGGTACGCTCTCTGCCAAGTAGTCCAGCAAGGTGTTGGATGGCGTGATAGGTTCCACATCAGGAAAAAACTTACCTCCCTCTACAGTGGTGATGCCGAATGCTTCTTTTACCTTGCTGATAGTCGTGAATTGGCTGTATGGCATACTTCTGACTTTTCAGATTACGGGAGTTCAAAACTTACTTGGATGAAAAATTTGTCAGTAAAGCACGACGGCTTAACTTCACGTAAGTCTTCACTGTTTCATAGGGCATTTCTAAATCTTGGGCTATAACCTGTAGCGACTCTCCCATTTCTCGGCGTGCCAAGATAGTTGCCCATTTAGATGCTATCTCAATTGCGCGATCGCCTCCAGTGCGTTGACGTTGAGCTTTGAAGATTTCGGTTAAATCCTCGATTCTTTTTGCTAGTACAGTCTGTAGATCTGGTACATTGGGTGTCACTTGCGATGACCAACCCAAACGTGTTTGACCTAAACCGAAGGTCGTTTTGTGACCAGTACCGCAGTAGGGAGCAAACTGTCCCAAAGCATAAAATAATTGCTGAAATTTAGGTTGCTCGGATGCTTCTTTAGTTAAACCAAACTCAATTGCTCCAGTGAATCCTGTCACTGCCCCTTTCTTACCTGCAAGTACTTTTATCGATGTCAGTTGGTGGCGATGAATAAGTACGCAATCATCCACCCAAGCCAGAAACGCTTCCTGGTCAACTTGCATACCTGAAAAATCATTCCACCTACGTAAATAGCTGTGAAACACATTTACTGGCATCGGCAGAGGTAGGTGATGACCTTTACGACGAAAACTTGTGGGTGTCAGAAATCTCAGGGTCACTGTATCCCCATGCTCAGAATTTAGGAGATGGGTATAAGTTGTCGGATGTATCATCTGGCAAGAGCGAATCTGTAAAGGTGCGTTTCGCAAATTAATCTCTTTAGGCAGCTTTTGCACCCACTTTCCCATACACTGTACCACTTGACGGGACAAAGCTGTCACATACCAACGATAGGTAGCGCTTGCTGATAATTGTACTTCCTTACCACTACTGTTTATTTCACCATCTAATGCCGAAATGGTGAAGGGTTTTTCTGACTCACCATCATGGAGATAAGCAGACAGTTGTGGATCAATGGAACGTACTTGATCGAGAAACCAAGCGTGAAGTGCAATAGCATACTGAGGGTAAACAGAAGTATCTGCTTGTGGAACCAACTCAAATTCCAGCCCAACAAGCTCTGTGTTGGGTGACCACTTTAGGTTAGATTTAGGTAAGTTTGGCTTTTTTTCGGATTGTCGAGCCATTTGCTATTTAAATTAACAAAGGAAGATGCTTGCCCTCTTCCCTCTGTATGGTCAAAATTATAACTAAATTTACCTTCACTTTGCCTTCGTAAAAATTCTACTTTGTCTGGAGAAAATTAGATGATTTTCAGAAAGTCTAGCGATAAAACCTTACAGCAGTCTATAAACGAAACTTTACAAAAGTTCATCAATGAAACATTAAAGACTTCTATCGAGTCTTCTATAATTCAAACTTTGAATAATTATATACATACATCTGTTGAGTTAGACGATCCTAAACAAATAATACGGGCGTATTATAAAAATACATCCGCTATTCAAGAAAATAGCGCTACGGTTCAACAACTCTATGAAAAATTTGAACAAAATTTGGAAAAAATTCTGATAGAGCAGCGTCAAAAAAATGGGGAACTTCAGCGGAAGGTTCAAAATTGGGAACAGGCGGCTGTAGATTTTTTTTCTTTGCTAGAAAGAGCAATAGATTGTGAACCGAACGAAAATCAACAGTTAATAGAAAAAATTTTGTCCGAGTTTGAACGTACTGTCATTAACTTAGGGCTAGAACGAATCATTCCACAGGATAACGAATCGCTCAATGAGAAATTTCACGAAGCAGTCGCCGAAGAAGAATCAGAGCTTGCACCTGGTCAGATCCTGAAGTGCGTGAGTTGGGGTTACAGAATTGGCGACAATGTTATTCAGAAAGCTTCAGTTGTTGTGGCAAAAGCCACAGCAAAACTGTAGGATGGGCAGGTTTAATTATAACATCTGAGTACATGCGATCTTATTTAAACTATACCCTACTCGACAAAAAATACTGAGAACACAAAAATTAGTCAAAGAGTTAAGTAAAATAATGGCAAATTATGCAATTGGCATCGATCTTGGCACATCTACATCAGAAATTTGTGTATATCGGAATCATGAATCATTTCCAATTCCCGATCCGGTAACAAAACTGGCAATTATGCCATCAATTGTTGCTATTAATAAAAAAGGTGAATTGCTTGTTGGAGAAGACGCCCGGAGTTGGGTTGATGTTTCAAGTCGTGGTATTCGTGAAATCAAGCGGAAGATGGGAACAGAAGAAACTGTGAGACTTTTAGATCAAGAGTATCGCCCTGAAGAAATCTCAGCCTTGATTCTTCGCCAACTTAAAGAAAATGCAGAAGAAGCATTAGGAACAACTATTCGAGAAGTTGTACTCTCTGTTCCTGCTAACTTTCCAGATGCTGCAAGACTTGCCACACTGAATGCTGGTAAATTGGCTGGACTAAAAATTACTCGCCTCATTAATGAACCGACAGCAGCAGCTTTAGCTTTTGGCATCAAAAATATTGAGCTTGAAGAACAGCTTGTCGTCTTTGATTTTGGCGGAGGTACATTAGATATTACCGTGCTGGAAATGGTTGCAGGCGTCCTTGATGTCAAGTGTAGTTTTGGGAATCCACAATTAGGTGGGAAAGATTTTGATGAAGCGATAATAAGATTGCTGAAGGCAAAATTTCAAGCCGAGAATCCAGAAGCAGAAATTTCTGATAAAGCTGATGGCGCACTCAAAGAAGCAGCAGAAAAAACCAAAAAAGTTCTTTCCAAGTCGCTTTCGTATGAAGTTAGAATTCCGTATTTTGCCACTCAGAATCGTCAATCTGTTGATTTAGAGGTGGAAGTGACACGCCTGGAGTTTGAGATGGCGATCGCCCCTTTATTAGACAAAGCCCGACAGTGTATCAAGCAAGCACTGAATGTCAAGAAACTGCGTCCTAGCTCCATTAATCGGGTATTACTAGTAGGTGGTACGACAAATATCCCTGCTGTACGCCAACTAGTTGCTGAGATGTTTGGCAAAGAAGGGAAAGCACCAGATGTTGGTTCTGACTTGGCTGTTGGCATTGGCGCATCTATTCAAGCTGCTATCATCCAAGGTTCAATCGAAACCGACTCAGGCATTATTCTTACTGATGTTGCTCCCTTTGGTTTGGGAATTGAAGTTGTTAGTGAAGTTGGCAGACAATATATGCTTACCTATGAACCGCTAATTCAACCAAATACAACGATTCCTTACTCTACTCATAAAACTTATACTCTTTTAAGAGCAGATCAAAAACGAGTTGAAGTTCGTTTATATCAAGATAATACAGGTAAGGCAAAGCTCCCCATACATGCTATTGATACAGGTATTTTTGCAGAAATTACTGATATACCTCCAGCTGTTGATGGTAATCCTTATCCGGTAAAAGTGGAGTTTTCTTATGATATTAATGGCATTGCCAAGCTAAGAGCGAGCATTCCTAATCTGAACAAAAGTATTGAGTTAGAGTATGCTCAATCTACCATCCGTATGGATAACCAAGATATAGCTGATGCCGCATTTCGCCTTCAAGAACTGTGGCGGCAAAATGCGAAAGCAAAAGAATATGAAGGGTTAATTCGTAAAGCCGAGCGGTTTATGGCAGAAATTCCTCCTCCAGAAAGATCACCATTATCTGATATTGTCATGGATCTTAAAAAATATTTAGTAAACGATAATACTTTAGAAATTCAAAGAGCAGGCGATCGCTTAGTTGACTGTTTATTCGACTTAGAAAATAACATGGAAGATTACTCAGCATGACAAAATCATTCCTAATTTGTAATTAATTGAGGGATAAAGCAACTGATATCAGTTCGGAAAATTTTAAACCTACTCAGCATATTTATTTAAGCATCTAGAGCATAAGGTAATAATGATGCCAAAAAAATTATCAGTGCGAGAATTGGAGCCAATCGACGTGACATATGAACTTTATCAGTTACTAGAAGTATCACCTCAAGCCTCATCGGATGAAATTAAACGAGCTTACTTTAGGTTAGTTCGCCAGTATTCTCCTGAAAAATATCCAGAACAATTTAAACAGATTCGGACAGCTTACGACACGCTTTACGATTCAAAATCCAGAGATAATTATGACTCTCTTCAGCAGCATGGTAATCAAATTAAAGATTTCATCTCTCAAGCTCAAGAGAAAATGAATGTAGAAGAATGTCATAGTGCTATTTCCCTGTTAAAACAGGTACTAGTATTAGCACCTGCCGCTGATGACGCTCGCAATCTATTAGGTCTTTGTTACATTCACACTCAGAATTGGGATTTTGCAATTAAAGTCTACCGAACATTAACAAAAACTAACCCAGAGGTGGCGGTTTATTGGAGTAACTTTGGTCATGTTTACAAGCAGCAAGCTGAGTTTTTGGAAGATGAAGATAAAGATGCTGATACTCAACTCTATCAGAACGCTCGTGAATGCTTTCAGCAAGCTATAAAATTAGAATCATTTAATTCTGAACCTTATCTAGAGATAGCTCGGACTTACCTTGATCAAAAGCGGTACGCAGAGGCTTTGGCTTGGGCGGAACTTGGTATTGGTGCTGATGGAAAAGTCGATGCTCATGATTTTGATGCTCTTTTCTTTATGTGCCGCGTTCATCTTTTTAATGGCGAATTACACAAAATAGAAGAAACAGCACAGATGGTTGCATCTTTATTACCTGACAATGAAGCCAGACAATACGCAGCAAGTCGATTTGCTAATTTGGGGTTGGAAGTGGCAAAGGTGGGTGCCAAACTGAGTGATACTTATATACTAAGAGCAGCACTTCTCTTCTTAAATGTTGCTAGGGACTTTGACAAGAGCGATTTAGATATTAAAGAACTATATGAACGAGTGGAGGAAATGATTGCTGCTCTCGAGCAGTACGAACTGCTCAAACAGGATTCACTGATACTTTACAGTTGCCAGAGATTAGCTGAATTTTGTTTAGCTGATTATTTTAGTCTTCACGATTCTGAGGAAGAAAGGGAAAGGTTACTTGATGATGTCATGGCTGACTTTTTCAAAGCCCCCGCCATAAATATTATTTCTTCTATTATGAGAATTAAATCTCAATATTCTGCTATTTATAGGCTAAATAAAGATTTGTTTGACAGAATCGAACAGACTTCTAGAAGCTAAATTTTGTGATTAATTTTTGCTCAGTTAGCAATCTTCAGTCAGGCATGGCTTTGTACATCGCTATAATATCCGGAATTAACGGATGCTAACAAATCCAGCCTTTGTGATTAATTCTTGACCTTGAGCGCTCAGCAGTAATTGAGCATAGGCAATACCTGCTTGTTGGTCAATTTGACCATTTTGTTTCACAACTACCAGTAATCGCCGACTCAGAGGATATTGACCACTGAGGAAGGCTTCGGTATTCACTTGGTTGCGCTGTTGCGAACACTGTCTCAAGGGGACAAAAGGTAGTTTGTAAGGGGGAACAAGTTCATTGAGGTTACGACCTACTGGCAAAGGCTTAACGTGACACTGGGATACGATTAATGGTGCTGAGGTGTAGTAAATACCCCCTAGATTTGTCGCAACTTGGCGCAAGGCTTCAGTTGTTGTCGGCATCAAGACAACAGTAGCACTCTTGTCCCGGTCTTTTTTACCATAGGCGATAATTTTTAGATCGGGCCCGCCTACTTGACTCCAGTTCGTAATTTTGCCCACGTAAATGTCATTGAATTGAGCTACACTCAGACCTTTGATGTTTAAGTTAGGGTTGACAGCGATCGCAATTCCATCAATTGCCACGGGTATTTCTTTCAGGGTAAAACCCCGTTGTCGTGCCTGCTGATATGCCTCCCTTGCGATTGGAACAGAGGACTGAGAAAACGACTGTTGATTGTCCAACAACATACTGATACCTGTCTCAGAACTAGGAGCACCACGATCAGGATCTGTGTAGCGCAAGCGAAACTGAGGCCAGACTGATTGAATCACTGGGTCTACTGTTGTGCGTATAGATACCCACGTCGTGCTACCACCATAGTTAAATACCCCTGAAGGAACATTCTGCACGGAGGAGAAACTTTTGACATTAAATTGCTCTACTGACTGCGATTGATTGTGAACTAAACCACCCAAGTCAATGCCAAAGCGTTTAATCAATAACCAAACACCACCTCCTACTAATCCCACTGTAATTAGCAGAGCCAAAACAAGAACAGTAGTTTCGTTTTTCCGAGACATAGATCAATAGCTTGTATCGCTGGAACTTTCTTGACTCCAGTTTAAGTTAAGATAAGGTTAACTTAATATTATTTTTTCTTTAAATAGTGTCTATAGCCTATCCTACAGCAGTTTTCATAATTCATATCGGGGCGGTTTGACGGCTCGTGCAGTTTTAACTGCCGTGCTATAATATTTGACACAAAAAAAAGAAAATTTGTAGTGACAACATTCCACACCCCTAAGTTTCCTCTGCCACCACCACTTGTGGGGTCAGAAGTTGGTTCTTTTACTGAGTTTACAGTGACTCAACGGATGCCTAAAATTGCCCGTCAAGTCACTGTTGAAAATCATTTTCCACCTGGTGTTAATGCAAATTTAGAGAGACTAGCAAGCATTCTGCCATCAGGAAATGTGCCACCTCTTTTAAATGACACGGGTACAGATTTTACAGCATGGGATAGATCTTTAGAAGAATACGAGCAACAGCGCTGGGTAGATGTTCCCTGGTTTTTTGCAGAGACTTATTTTTATCGACTTATTCTCAACATTACTCATTATTTTCGTCCTGGTGAATGGCAAGGAGTCGATCCATTTGCATTACAAAAACGTCATGGATTAGAAACATCAATTGAATCAATTATTGCTTTATGCAGTCAAGTCAATAAATCGCTAGATACATATCAAGATAATTTCCATCAAGCCGCAATGATAGCACTACTATATTTCGCTTTATGGGGAAATCGAGTTGACTTAAGTCTTTGGTCAGCACTAGAAATTGACCGCAGTCGTTTTGATATTCAAAGTCAACAAGCTCATATTTTAGTTGATGATGCTTCCAAAGTCATCGAGTTGTTAACCAGTGGTAATAAACGTGTTGACTTTGTAGTAGACAATGCTGGTTTTGAATTGATCTGTGACTTATGTTTGGTCGATTTTCTTTTAGGTAGTGGTGTCGCCAATCAAATTAAACTGCACCTTAAACCGCACCCGACTTTCGTCTCCGATGCCATGATTAAAGATGTACATGAAACAACAGAATTTTTAGTAGCTTCTCAAAACCAGGAAGCGATAGTTGTTGCCCGACGCTTGCAAGAATATATGGCATCAGGGCAGTTAGTTTTATGTGAGAATTTCTTCTGGACATCGCCTTTAGCCTTTTGGGAAATTCCGGACGCTCTTAAAAGTGAGTTATCTGCTGCTAGTTTGCTAATAGTGAAAGGAGATGCGAATTACCGCAGGTTGTTAGGCGATCGCCACTGGGATTACACGACTAACATAGCAGACATCCTCTGTTATCTTCCTACTCCAATGGTAGCTTTACGCACCCTAAAATCGGAAGTCTTAGCAGGTATAAAGTCGGAAGTTGTTGAGGAAGTGGCTAAATCTGATTCTTCTTGGTTAACAAATGGACAGTGGGGTATTGTTCAGTTTGTAGATAAATCATTTGTTTTCTGAACTTCTATTCTAAACCTTTTTCTTCTACAAAAAATGAGTTGGGAATATTTTGTTAAATACTTTATTAATAAACTTTTATTTAATCAAAAACTACCCCTCCCCAACCCTCCCCCTAAAGTAAGTAAGGGGAGGGTGCCAGCTCTGTGCTGTGCTTGCCATTGCCATCTGTAGCAATCCTGTAAAGAAATAGGATTATTTACCTTTCTCTGCTGGACGCTCCTTTTGCACAACTGGACGCACGCGCATACCTTCTGTTTGATCTACTGTAGGATTGACCAGGATCTGTTCGTTACCTGTGAGACCGGAGGTAATATCTACTTCAGTTCCATAATCTCGCCCAAGGACAACTTTTTGAAAGTGGATTGTTTGGTTGTTGATAACAGCTGCTACTTGGGTACCTTGAGCATTAATGACCAGGGTACTGGCAGGAACGGTTAAGGGAGGATCAGCGCGATCTATGGAAAAGTTGACAGTAGCATACATCCCCGGTCGCAATGTGCCGTCCGTATTCGGCACTTCTAACTGAGTCAATAAAGTACGATTCGTTGGGTCGATGGCGTTGCTAGTACGCACGACCTTCCCTGTAAATACCTGTTGCGGTAACTCTCGGACTGAAATATTTGCTGTTTGACCAACTTTGAGTGAAGGCGCTAAAGTCTGCGGTACACTCACGTTAACATCCATTGTATCGTAGGCAGCGATGGTATAGAGGCTGGTATTGTTAGTGCTAGTACCACTACCTGCTGTAATCAAAACGCCTGCATCTACGTTACGTGTGGTAATCACTCCTGTAAAGGGAGCAGTCACTTTCTCAAATGACTGCAACACGGCATAACGGTGGAAATTTGCTCTACTGGAGTTAAGGGCAGCTTCGACGGCGTTGACGTTGGCTTTATCAGAATTAATGGTATTTCCCGCAGACTCGACGCTGGCAAGGTTGGCTTTGTAAGTCGCATATCTTGTGTCTGCATCTTGCTTGGAGACAACGCCCTCTTGTGAAAGGACTTTCCATCGCTGCCAAGTTTGAAGTGCTATCAGGAGGTTGGCACGGGCTTGCTTTAAGTCCGAAACACCCTTGGATAGGTTAGCACGGCTTTGAACCAGATTGGCTTCAGCTTGAGCTAAATCGGCACGGGCTTGGGCGACTTGCTGATCGACATCGGGTGAGTCAATCTCCGCTAACAACTGACCTGCTTGCACGTGATCGCCAATATTTGCGAGCCACCGTCGTAAATACCCACTACTTCTGGCATAAATGGTTGTTTGGTTAAGAGAGACAACACTGCCAGGTAGCACTAAATTGGTAGCAGCAGTACCGCGTTTGGGAGTTATCACCTCTACTGAGGGGACAGCATTTTCGGCTTTGACTTCTTTTTTTAATTCTGACTGTTGGCTTATTCTGGGTAAAATGCCTATGGCCAGCAAGCTCACAGCAGCAAGACCACCTAGTATAATCCAACCAAAACCACCAATCCCGCCGCGCTTGTGAGTTCTATTCGTTGGATTTGCTTGTGGAAAATCAGTTGTTGGATGATGCTGGGAATCCACTGGAGAATTGGGATTCGTATGGTTATGCGAATCCACTGGAGAATCAGGGGTTGGGCGTTGCGGGGAATCCATAGGTATTACTTCTGCTGTGATGATGACAAGGAGAATGCACTATGTGGATCGGAGGGAGTAAGATCGTCGTCTTCTTCTAAGGGACGAGGTTGTTGACGCCGCAGTATACTATAAACGACAGGTACGAAGATGAGAGTGGCGAACGTTGCTGCTGATAAACCGCCAATTACGGCACGACCCAAGGGAGCATTTTGCTCACCGCCTTCCCCAAATGCTAAGGACATGGGAATCATACCGATCAACATGGCAAAAGCTGTCATCAATACAGGACGCAATCGGGTATAACCTGCCGCCTGCGCTGCACGGTAAGCATTTTCCCCTTCTTGACGCTGTTCGTTAGCAAACGTAATCATCAAAATACTGTTCGATGTCGCCACACCGATACTCATAATTGAACCCATCAACGAGGGGACATTGAAGGTTGTGCCGGTGACAAACAGCATCCAGACAATACCAGCCAAGGCACTTGGCAGCGCCATCATGATAATCAAAGGATCTAGCCAAGATTGAAAGTTCACGACCATCAAGCAATAAACCAGCAATATCG